>NZ_JBAFSM010000010.1:0-125579 GCF_036688125.1 Pannus brasiliensis CCIBt3594
ACTCCTGACTCCTGACTCCTGACTCCTGACTCCTGACTCCTGACTCCTGACTCCTTGACCACACGACAATTTTTCCATTCCGCTCGGTTGTCTCGGAAATCTCGCGAGCGTCCTATTGTAAAATAAAGTAAATTATTCTTGTATAAACGTCATTATGGTGCTATTTGGATTCGGTAAAAAAACGAAACTTCCGACCCCTTCGGAAGCTCTACCGGGGCGATCGGAAATCATGCCCGTTCCCGCGTATCATTACGTCAACGGCAATTCTCTCAAACCGCCCTTCCCGACGGGATTGGAAACCGCGATGTTCGGGATGGGATGTTTCTGGGGCGCGGAACGGAAATTCTGGCAGTTAGAGGGAGTTTACACGACCGCGGTGGGTTACGCGGCGGGTTATACCCCGAATCCCACCTATCAGGAAGTGTGTACGGGGATGACGGGTCATAACGAGGTGGTGTTCGTGGTCTACGATCCGAAGGTGATCGCCTACGATCGACTGTTGAAAGTGTTCTGGGAAAGTCACGATCCGACGCAGGGAATGCGGCAGGGAAACGACGTGGGAACGCAGTACCGATCGGGCATCTACACCTACAGCGACGAACAGAAACAGTCGGCGGAAACCTCGCGCTCGATGTATCAAGAAGCGCTCGCGGCGGCGGGGTACGGGACGATCACCACGGAAATTCTCGACGCGCCGGAATTCTACTACGCGGAAGTCTATCACCAGCAGTATCTGGCTAAAAATCCGAACGGCTACTGCGGTTTGGGGGGGACGAACGTGGCCTGCCCGCTCTCCACGAACGTGAAGTTATCGTAACGCGTGACGGAAGACCCCGCGACGGGTTTTATTCGATTAACGTCGGTTCGGGTTGAGAATTGTACGATTTTCTGGTGGGAAACCGAGTTTTTTCGGGGGACTACCCCCCGATCCCCCCACCGGGGGCAACACCTTGCCCCCGAACCCCCCGCGCGAGGCCATCGATCATCTCACCGCGAGTTAACCGACAAACCGCGCGATCGAGAGAATCAGCTTATTTATCGCTCGGTTCGCCAGAGAATGACAATCGGGAAAAAATAGTCATTTTTTTGCGTAGAAAGCGTTGGGCTTGTTATTCTGATAGAATTAACCTTCTTTTCGCGGTTCTATCACTACGGCTTTCGGGTAAGACCGGAAAAAAGACGGTTATCCTCGATCGGTGAACTTTTAGCGGGAAGCCGATAGCGGATAGTGCTATAAGTACGGGCGGGTGTCGAACCCGTTCGACGATCGATCATTGTTTAGACGAGAGACCGAGTATCGATGCGCTTACTCCCGGAATTCCTGACGATCCTCTCGATCGCCCTCGCGTTTCCTCCCGCGGCACGAGCGGACAATTTGCCTTCCCCGACCGATCGGGCCGCGGCCCCCTCGCTCCTCATCGACGGGTCGAGTAGTCTGGCCGCGGTCAACCAAGCTTTAAAACAAGCCTTCACGCTCAAATATCCCGATACAAAGGTAAATATTCGCTACGCGGGAAGCGATCCCGCTCTACAGGCACTCGATCGGGGCGCGATCGACATCGCCGCTATCGGTCGTCCCCTCACGGAACAGGAAAAAATTAAGGGATTCCGAACGATCGCCCTTCCCCGTCGCAAGATCGCCATCGTGATCGGCCCGGAGAATCCTTTCCGGGGTAGTTTGAGTCTTCGACAGTTCGCGGCGATCTTTCAGGGAGAGATCACCGATTGGGCGGAGCTAGGACGCGAGGCGGGACGGATTCGGGTGATCGATCGCTATCGGGGAGATACTCGCCAAGCTTTAACCCACTATGACGTTTTTCCTCCCGCTCTGGCGACGGGAGCGAATACCGTTCGGCTAGAAGAGGACAGCACGAACGCGATGACGCGGGAACTCGGAAAGGACGGGATCAGCTACACGATCGCCGATCAAGCGCTGTACAATCCGAACCTCCGCGTGGTGCCGTTCGATACCCCCGCGACCGACCCGCGCTATCCTTTCTCCCAACCCCGCTATCTCGTTTACAAGGATGTCAGCAATCCCGCGGTTCGTTCTTTTATCACTTTCGTGACCTCGCCGGTGGGACAAACGGCGATCGAGACCGCCCCGCCTCTCGCGGAAGCGATCGCTCGCGCGGGGGAAACGATCGAGCCTTCCCCGGTGCCGGAATCGCCTAATGTTCCCGAATCCCCTATCGCTCGCGAATCTTCCACCGTTCCCGAATCACCTAGCGTTCCCGAATCACCTAGCGTTCCCGAATCACCTAGCGTTCCCGAATCACCTAGCGTTCCCGAATCTTCCACCGTTCCCGAATCTTCCACCGTTCCCGAATCTTCCACCGTTCCCGAATCGCCTAGCGTTCCCGAATCGCCGACGGTGACGGCCACGGAGGGATTTTCCCCTTGGTGGCTCGGGTTGTTACTGCTTCCTCTCCTCGTGTTAGGCGGTTTCGAGAGTTGGTGGAGAAATCGTCGAGCCGAGCGAGCCGAGCGAGCCGAGCGAGAGATGACTACCGAGATCCCGCCTTCTCTTCCCATAAACCAACCCGTGGCCAGTCTCCCCCCGGCCCCGATCGCTCCCGAAGAAAGCGATATCATTTTTTCCCCTCCGAACGATCCCCCCGAAACGGCCGCCCCGGTCGCGGATACATGGGAGAGTTCGATCGATCCCGAACCGGCTCCCCCGGCGAAATACGTCCAACGAGAGGTGACAGACGATCGATGGTTTGTCCAGCCCGAGCTTCTAGATGGCGACCCCGACGAGGGAGATCTGACGGGCGACGAACCGAATACCGCGCTAGATTTGCTTCTTTTCGCGGAAGAGGAGGAAGAAACGGGAACGCCGTCGGGATTTCCCACGGGAATCGTTCCCTTCGCCGCCTTGAGCGCTTCGGAAGTCGGTTCTTCGTCCGATCGAGCCGTGTCGGGGTCGCGCGAGATCGACCCGACCTCGAAACATTCTCTCGCTCCCATCGTGCCGAATCGGACGATTTTAGAGGCGGATGCCCGCTCGCATTGTTATCAGTTGAGCGACCTACATTTACTACATTGGGACTCTCGATCGAATTCTATCTATCTACAGCCGGGACTCTACTGGATCAAGATCGTCGGCGGGGAAATCCGCTACGGAACCGACGAGCTTTTCGCGGAGATGGAAGCGGTGGTTCTCCTCTGGATTTTCGGCGGGCGGTTTATCAATCAGCAAACGAAGGTCGAAAGCGAGCAGACGTGGGTATTTCTTAACGGCTACGAGGATAAATTAATCCTGCAAGTTCTCGAATCGACGAGACTGTGCGCGTTATTCCCCGACGCGGGAGGGGGGGACAATCACGGACAGATCGAACTATCGGTCAAGCGATCGAGAAAACACTCGCGTACCCGTTAAACCGTAACGGCTTGAGGATTACCCGCGCGGGATCGGCGATCGAGAAAATTAGAAAACAATCCAGTCTCTATACTTCCTCGGCGATCACTTTCGCCAATAACTTTTCTAACTTCTGTCGAACGGAATCGTGGGTGTATTCATCGTCCGGGTGAGGGACTTGATCCGGTTGCTGGAAATGCGGGCGTTCGCCGTACATTTGCCCCCATTTCACATCGACTCGATGCACCACCTCGTATAACAATTGATCGTTCCCTAAAATCTCCTCTAGAATTAACTCTAGCCCGCGTAAGGGAGAATTTAGATTTCGAGCCACTTTCCCCATCTCCTCATCGACAAGGAGTTGTAAGATCGCCTGTAACGCGCCGGAAGAATCGCCGAGATTCGCCGCGATAAATTGTTTGATTTCCGTGGTTACTTGCACGAGTTTGGGAACGGGGGATTCGCCCTTGAGAAAATCGCCTCCCTCTTTCGCGATCAAATCGGCTAGGCTAAACTCGCGGCCTCGTAAAATATCTCGCTGTAGATCCTCGTCGTTTACTGTCATCGTCGGAAAAGATTCGCGATAATGGATTTTATTACTTATCGTGACATTATAGGAACTATGGGGATCGATCGCACCGAATACCGTCAGCGCCGCGAACGCGTTATGGAGAAAATCGGCAATGGAACCGCTATCATCCGTAGCGCGCCGATGGCCGTTATGCACAACGATGTCGAGTATACCTACCGTCAGGATAGCGATTTCTTCTACATGACGGGGTTTAACGAACCGGACGCGGTGGCGGTTTTAGCCCCTCATCACCCGGAACATCGCTTTATTCTGTTCGTTCAGCCGAAAGATCCCGAAAAAGAAACGTGGACGGGCTATCGCTACGGCGTGGAAGGAGCGAAAGAGGTTTTCGGGGCCGATGAAGCCTATCCTATCAGCGAACTGGACGAGAAATTACCGCAATATCTGGAAAAGGCCGATCGCATTTACTACCATCTCGGCCGGGATAAAACGTTTAACGCGAAAATTCTCGACCACTGGCAGAGATTAATCGCCACTTTCCCCCGTCGCGGAACCGGCCCCGTCGCTTTAGAGGATACGGATTTTGTCCTGCATCCGATGCGTTTGGTGAAAAGTGAGGCGGAATTAGCCACCCTCCGCACCGCGACGGCGATTTCCGCCGAGGCGCACAATCGCGCGATGGAATTCACCCGCCCCGGTCATTACGAGTACCAGATTCAAGCGGAAATCGAGCATACTTTCCGATTACAGGGCGGAATGGGGCCGGCTTATCCCTCGATCGTCGCCAGCGGCGCGAACGCTTGCATTTTGCACTATATTAATAACGATCGACAGGTGCGAGAGAACGAGCTTTTGCTAATCGATGCGGGATGCGCCTACGACTACTATAACGGCGATATTACCCGCACATTCCCCGTGAGCGGCAAATTTACCCCGGAACAGAAAACTATCTATGAAATCGTCCTGAACGCGCAATTGAAAGCGATCGAGGCCGTGAAAGCGGGCAATCCCTATCATCAATTTCACGATACCGCGGTTCGGGTTCTCGTCGAGGGATTGATGGATCTGGGCTTGTTAGCGGGCGATATCGAGGAGATTATCACGGAAGAGAAGTATAAACCCTTCTATATGCACCGAACCGGTCACTGGTTGGGGTTAGATGTCCACGATGCGGGAAATTACAAGGTAAACGCGGAAACGTGGCAGAGTCTGCAACCCGGACACGTTTTAACCGTCGAGCCGGGCATCTATATCGCGCCGGATATTAAACCCGCGGAGGGACAGCCGGAAGTCCCGGAAAAATGGCGCGGCATCGGTATCCGTATCGAGGATGACGTGTTAGTAACCGCGGACGGAAACGAGGTATTAACGGCCGCGGTTCCGAAAAGGGTGGAGGATATCGAACGGTAATCGAAAGGGTAGGGCGATCGAGTTCGATCGCCTACTATCTTATTTTTTGTTTTGTATATAGAAAAAGACAATACCGGCGAGAGATATTTATTAGGTAAAACAGGAGATCTCGCGATGGATACTGTAAAAGAATATCGAGAGGTTATTGAAAGAGTAATTGAAGAGTATTATCGAATTCCTTACTCCTACGGAGAATTATCTCGAAAATTTATTATCGATAAGGACGAAAATAACTTTTTATTGTTAACGATCGGATGGCAGAATGATAAGCGAGTTCACGGCTGTTTAATTCATGTCGAGATTATCGGGGATAAAGTTTGGATACATCGAGACGGTACGGAAGACGGGATCACGGACGAGTTAGTGGCCTCGGGGATTCCGAAAAAGCAGATCGTTCTCGGATTTCACCATCCGGATGTTCGTCCCTACACGGAATTCGCGGTTAATTGAAATTGTTTCATGAAAGATCGATCGATCCGATCTTTCCACCACCACATCAAGGACGATTCGCAAAAAAACGATCCCCGCGAGGCGATCGCGCGTTTATCTCCCGTCCCGATTAAACTGAGATGATCTTTTTGCGGGAAATAGGGTTTTAACGGTTTTCCTTGAATGATTCGCTGTAAATTCTCGAATAACGGTTGTCCCTGACGGACGGCGAAAACTCCGGCTTTCGGACGGGGATAATTTTCGATCGAGGCGATGTCCCCGGTGGCGAAAACGCGGGGATGAGAGAGAGATTGTAAAGTATTTTCCACGAGAATAAAACCCCTCTCGTCGGTGGCTAGTCCGGACTCGGCGATCCATTTCGGCGCGGAAGCGGACGTTACCCAGATGATAGAATCCGCGTCGAGAATTAATCCCGATTCACAGAGAAGGCGACGCGGTTGGACTTCCGTTACTGTTTCCGAGAAAGATAGCCGGATTTCTCTTTGTTTTAAAATCGTTTCTAATCGTTGGCTAACCCGATGATTATGATCCGGGAGTAATTTTTCGCCGCGGTGGACGAGATGGAGGGTTAATCCCTGCCGAGTCCCGCGAAGGTTTTCTAGATGGGCTTGCATATTTAGGGCTAATTCTACCCCTCCCGCACCACCTCCGACGATGGCGATCGAGAGGGGTTTATCGGGCGATTTGGTGGCGTTTTCAAGGATTTCTTGCCATCCTTGTAGGAAACGGGGGACGGGTTTCGCGGGGATGGCGTATTCTCTCGCCCCTTTTACGGCTACCGTGTCGGGGGTACTGCCGATATCGATCGCTAGATAATCGAACGCGACGGGGGAACCGTTCGCACGAATTACTTGACTTTTTTCTATATCTATGTATTCGGCTCGATCGAGACAGAAATTCGCCCCCGCGAATCGCGCTAGGGATTGAAGATCGATATGGGTTTCGGCGAAGTTGTAAAAACCCGCGACGTAACCGGGCAACATTCCCGAGTAGGGGGTGTGGATCACGTCGCTAATTAGGGTTAATTCCACCGAGGGGAGAGGTTTTAGCCCCCACGATTTTAAAGCGATCGCGTGGCTATGTCCCCCACCGATGAAAACGAGGCGCGCTTTTGTTGTCATGAAAGAAACTCGATCGATATCTCTATGATGCTAGAGAAAGAGGGGATCGATCGAGCGCGTCCGGGATAATCTGTCATCCTTTGACACACATCACCTGTTTGAGGGTGGCGACGACTTCCACGAGATCCGCTTGACGTTCCATCACCTGTTCGATCGGTTTGTACGCGCCCGGAATCTCGTCGATAATGCCTTCATCTTTGCGACATTCTACTCCTTTAGTCTGTTCGATTAAATCATCGAGAGAGAAGGTTTTTTTCGCTAGATTTCGAGACATTAAACGACCCGCACCGTGGGAACAGGAACAGAAACTATCGTGATTTCCTTTCCCTTTGACGATGTAGGATTTCGCACCCATCGAACCGGGGATGATACCGTAATCGGTTTCGCGCGCGCGTACCGCTCCTTTTCGGGTAACGTACACTTCTTCGTCGAAATGAACTTCTTTTTCGGCGTAGTTGTGATGACAGTTTACCGAGAGTAAGGGTTTTGTCAGTTTGCCTCCCGCGAGATGTTTTTCGACAATTTTCTTGAATCGGGACATCATCACGTCGCGGTTATAGCGCGCGTATTCCTGCGCCCATTGGAGATCGTGCCAGTAGGATTCAAACTCTTTCGTTCCCGCTACAAAATACGCGAGATCGGGGTCGGGAAGTTTGTTTTCCGCGAGTTTGGCGAGATCTTTCGCGGTGTTGATATGACATTGGGCGAGTTGATTGCCGATGCCGCGGGAACCGGAATGAAGCATCAACCAAACATAATCTTCTTCATCGACACAAACTTCGATAAAGTGATTGCCACCCCCGAGAGATCCCATTTGTTTGAGGGCTTTACTTTCTAGGTTCTGAACGCCTTTGTGGACGTTTTTGAACTCTTTCCAGCGATCCCAGTTGCTCACTTCTCGATCGATCTCTTTATTTTCATTGAAACCGACGGGGATCGACGCTTCTACATCGAGGCGGATTTTCTTCAGTTTCCCTTCTAATTTTTCGGCTTTAAACGGCATCTTAATCGCCGCCATCCCGCAATTATGAACGAAAACGCCCGCGGTCAATGCGAAATTATTATATTCGGGAACGCTGAGACAATAGACATCCTCGCGTCGATCGAGAACCGTTACCGAGACTACTTTATGATTGTAGCCGTGTTCGCGTTTTCGATGGTTATGTAAGCCGATCGGACTTTTAATCGCTTCACCACAAGTTTCACAGGTATAGATACGATTGGCGATTTCTTTACTTTTCGCTCTCCCTTTTTCACTTTGATTGTAAGTTACTAGATATTGTTTTCCCCGTTCGCCGTTATCGGCAACGGAGGCTTTAAAATGTTCGGGGCGATCTTGCATATATTGTAGGATGTTTTTCGTCCCTCTCTCCGCGAAATCTTGATAGCCGTCCGGGGTTTTCGCTTTACGCGCTAAAGCTTGTTTGCGATTGCGCTCGAATTCTTCGGATTGCCAGTGAGTGTTTCTTTCGGTGAGCGATCGATGATAGGCGGAATGATCTCGATCGCCCATGAATTCTAAATTCTCCGGACGGTTATCGGCTTGCTCGAAGTTTTTGTGATGGATGACCGTTTGTTGACCGAGAATTTTGGGAATTTCTCCCAACAATCCCGATCGAGCGATAATCCAATGGGCTTTTTGCCATCTTCCCGAATAATTTTGTTGGATCAGCGTGTAACCTTCTTTATCCGTTTTCGAGTAAAAAGGCATTAAAGAGGTGTCGGGTTGTAATCGCGACGCTTCTAAATAACTCCCATCTCTGAGCATGAAAAGGTGATCGGGAGTACAGGTAATTTCCTCGCCATTGTCTAGCGTAACTTTTACCAAGGGCGCATCACGACGGGTTAAACGGGCGCTCGCTTCCGCCGCGACAATTCGACCGGTGCTAGTGCAGGAATAAATATAAAACGCGTCGCCTCGGTTCGCCAATTCCCCGATCGAGTAGGATTTTCCATCGACCAAAGGAATTAAAGTATCGGCGGTAAAACAACCGATATCCACGCCAACGGCGGCGGGAATTACCGCATCTTTGGTGGCGATAACGGAACCGACTAACGCGCCTTTTCCTAAATGCACGTCAGGCATCAGGGAAACGTGTTTGAAGACGAAAGGTAGGGAGGCGACATTTTTGGCCATCGCCGTTTCTTGGGGGCCGAGTTGGTGGCCGGCCCAGGAGAGTACGGGGGTGGGTGTCGCGATTTCTAAGGTTTCGTAGGACATAAAGTTATGAGGGCAGAGGGCAGGGGGGAAACGGGAAAAACCCGTCCCCGAAACTGACCTCTACCGGGTAAGCGTGAATCTATTATCTATAATATATACTACAAGTGTAATATGCGCTAGAGGTTTGTGCTAAAAATTTCGTTGAGGAGTGTTACGAACTCGTCTTTTTATTCTATCCCCGTAATCTCGGATAATTTCCGGAGGCTATCAACCGTTGACGATCGAGAAGACGTTTCCGGGTATTAAATTGTAATAATCTCGCTGTCGCTTGACCCGTTCTCGTCACGCCCTCGATCGTGGCATAATTTAAGACAAAATGTTCCGACCATCTTTGTTGACGGGGGTGGAATAAACGAATGACATCTCCCGTATCTAGATCTAGCGTCGCGAAGTCAGAACCCTTGTGACGGTTACAGGACAAACACGCGAGGGCTAAATTTGACTCGATAGTTTTACCGCCATGTTTAACGGCGATAATATGGTCGATCTCGTGATTGTAAATTGAAAAAATTTGATGAAGCAGACAGTATTCACAATAGCCGTTCGCTCTCGTGATGACAAATTGGCGTAATTCGGTGGGGATGAAAGTCATTTAGGAGATCGATCGCATCGCTCGTGTTTTCAGTAAAATCATTAAATGTTCTAGCTGTTCGTAGGTGTCTAATTCGGCGTTCTCTTCGGCGGTAAGGGTGGATTCTCGGTTTTTATCTAATAGAAATTGGAGACGGTTCTGGCAACGGGGGGAAACTTTAAAAGCGACGATCGCATCGGGAGTCGGACGGTGCAGGAGAAAGTCTAATACTTCCGTGTAGACGGGATTTTCGGCTACGGTTGCCGGTTTCGGGTCTACGGGGGTGACAATTTTCGCTAAGAGATCGGGTAGATGTTCTCGCAGGGGTTCTAATCGATTCGCTAGTTCATCGGGAAGATCGATCGAGAAAGTCGCCATAATGATTCACGGGAAAAAGCTTTTTTAATTCTATCCATCCAAACATTCGATCGTATACTACAACTGTAATATACGCTGGAGATCAAGAAAGCTCGCGTAAAAGCCGTGTCGCCTCGTCGTAAGCCACGCGATAGCAATAGTCGCCCCCGTCACAGGTGGCTAATCGTAACGCCTCCCGCACGAGATCCCGCGCCTCGGTCAACTCGCCCCGTTCCCTCGCTCTCTCGGCTAGAAATAGGCGAATATCCGCCCCTTGCAGGACATAGCGACTTCTATCGCTGATTATCATTGCCTCTTCCGCTAACCGTAAAGCCTCGTCGGTCTGTCCCTGTTCTGCCCGCAATCGGGCGAGATCGAGCAGGATATCGGCTTCATGATCGACCATGTTGATGGTACGGCAACGGGTGAGGCTTTCGTTTAGGTGGTGTTCGCTCTGGTCGAGGTTGCCGTTAACTCGGTGAGATGCGCCTAGAAGCCAGTGAGAGCGAATGTAGTCTCGTTCGATGGGATAATTGGTACGAGCGTTTTCATCGACGAGTTCGAGCGATCGCCCGGCCGCCGATAGAGCCGTTTGTCTCGCGCTGGTGTCTCCCTGTCGAAACTTCAGCAGGGCGATTAAGGCTCGATAAGACCAAACAATGCCTTGCCATTGAATATGATTATTTTTCTCGAATAGTTCTAACGCTGTATCCAACTCCCTTTCTGCCTCCGCCCAAACTCCCCGATAGGCCAGCAATCGCCCTAATTCTTGATGTCCGATCGCCTCGTTGAACTCATTCTCGATCGCTTGGCAGAGAGCGATCCGGCGGCGCAGGTTGGCCTCGGCGGACTGTAGCGAGCCGAGCGTGAGTTGCTGATAGGCTAGGTTTCCCAGACCGATCGCTAGGTTCTTCTTATCATCCGCTTTTTTCCGAATAGCGATTTGTCGCTCGTACAGCGGTATCGCCTTCGCTGGTTGACCGTTCAGGCTGTAACTATTTGCCAGTGCGTTCAGCGTCCAAGATCGAGTGATCTCATTCTTGAGTTCGGGCGATCGATCTTCGCCATGCGGGAAGAGGGCGCGCAGGAGTTCGATCTGAAGTTGGTAGGCTCCGAGTTGGTAATAAGTCGCTTCGCTAATGCGATCGCGGAACAACTCGAACGCCTCATCATACCGACCCGATCGAACCGTATGATGATACAACTCGATGACCGGGACTAGATCTTCCAATGTCGTCACCTTTTCCGGTGGTGGGACGGCGGCGAAATAGTCCCGCATACGTTCGTGTTCGGTGGTACGATCGACATCTATCAGGCGATCGTAGGCATAACGACGGACGATCGGGTGTAGGTCGAAACGGCGATTCTTTTTGTCGTGATTCAGTAAGCCTCGATCGATCAGTTCGTACAGATTCGCCTGTAACTCACTATCGCCCTCGGAAATCGCCTCTAATACCTCCAACTCCACCGGACTCCGGAAACAGGCGATCCGACTTAATAGCGCTTGGCAGGCAGGGGATAGAAAATTGTAAGCGATTTCTAAAACGTGGTGTTGTCGCTGTCGCAGATCGCTGGTCACGTCCAGAGAGAACGCGACCCGAATATCATCTGGATTCCGCAGATCTCTCCGAATACGCCCGCTTAATAGCTGTAAACTCAGGGGATGACCCCCGTAGGTATCCGCCACCCGTGCAAACTCGTCCCGTGTCCCCCGAATCCCCTGACTCTCGAAAAAAGCCACCGCGTCCCCGGCACTCATCCCCGCAAGTTCGAGCGTCCGACATCCCGCTAAAGGTAGATTGTCGTGACGATCTTCCACCGCGCGGGGACAGAGACGGGTAGACATCAACACCTTACCCCGTAGATCGCGCCGACTGGACAACTCGCGCAGGAAATATTCGGCGAGAGGATGGATACAATCGCGCGCTTCCGCTTGTAATGCGGAGGAAGGGGAATCCCCGACCTCATCCCCCTGATAAGCGGCGTTCATACTGCCATAAGCCCGCAATTCCCGCTCGAAACCATCCATCACGATTAACGCGGGGATTCTCGTCAGAAGAGCTAAAACGTCCTCTACCTGTTGCCGTGGCGATCGATTCCCCGGCTGACAACCGCTCAAATAGGCGAGCGCTACCCGTATAAAATTGGTAAAGTTCGCCGATTCCTCGTAAAAACTCCACCAGAGAACCTTTTGCCAAACTCCCTCGCGCGTTTTCACCTCTTCATTCACCCATTCCCAAGTCAGCGCGCTTTTCCCGAACCCACCCAACGCCGAAAGGATAAAAAGCGGGTGTTTCGGGTCATTTTCCAGCCAATCGGTCAGCGTCTGCCGTTCTTCCATCCGTCCGGTAAATTTCCCCGACGAAGCGTAGGAATGAGCGAAATACCATCCCGAAAGAATTTCTGTTTCGTCCGGTTGGCGGGAATCTCTTATCAGTTTCAAAAGCTCTTCTCGCACCCTCTCTAAACCGCACCCCGTAGGCGAATTCGCCCAATTCAAAAACTGATCGACCCGAATTGCCGATTCTGCCTGTGTCGGGGGAAGGTATTTTAATGGTACTTTTAAAGCGTAGACGAGAGCGTTAAAATCCGCGGGGATTAGTTCGATGAGGGTTTTTCTGAGTTGTAGGCGATCGAAAAGAGGGGGCATGATGGCGCTGGCGAGATCGAGGGAGACGCTACCTTAAATTCTAGCCTTCCCCGATCGAGCGCGAGCGGAAAACCCCGACGCGAATCCGTACCCTACAGCGCGGAAGGAAAAGTTTCCGGGGGTTCGATCGACTCGTGGGGTAACATTCGATCGAGCGGTTCAACCCCCCGCGTGTCGTCGATATGGATCATCGCGTCGAATTGATCCGGGAGACAGGCGTAAAAATAATGGCTAAAACGTTCCGTTTCCGGGCGGTAAATCACGCCGATCGCCCGTTCTAATCGCCGTTCCCGCAATCCCGGCGCGTCGCGGTTCGCGTCTCGTAAATTCAGCCAGAATCGGGGTAAACCGGTCTCGTGAAATAGCGCCTCGTAGCTGTCCGGTAGCGCCGGCCGAACCCGTTGTAATCGCGGGGGATCGTCCCAATTCACCGCCGCCGTCACCGTCCCCGTAAACGTGCTAAAACCGATTAAAAACGCGTCTGTCCCGTATTTTTCCCGCACCAGTTGTCCGACATTCCACTCCTCCACCCCGGATCGATCGGTCGCCCGCGCGTCCCCTAGATGGGAATTATGCGCCCACACGACCACTTTCGCCCCGTTTCCCCGTCTTTCGAGATGTTCGACCAAAAGTTCTAGCGTTTCCGCCATGTGTCGATCGCGCAGGTTCCACGACGACACGCGTTCTTGAAACATCGATCGATAGTAGCGCTCCGCGTCCTGCACTAATCGGGCGTTTCCTTCCGCGTAGAAAAAATCCTCTTCCGCCGTGGAACCGTCCCGAAGCGTGTATTCACTGACGCGACGTTGCAGATCGAGTAATTGGTTAACCACCGCGTCCTCGCAGGATTCCGTTAACCCGAAACTCGCCGCGAAACCGTATTTCTGACTATCCTCGCGAAAATCTTCCAGACAGGAATAGCGATCTCGCGCGCGGGCCGCGGCCTCCGGATCGACTCGATCGAGATAGCGCAAGACCTCGGCGATCGAGGTATATAAACTATATAGATCCAGCCCGTAAAACCCGGCTTTCGTTCGTCCCGCGGGTAAACCGTCGTTATATTCCCGTAACCAGCCGATAAAGTTCACTACATCCGTATTCCGCCACATCCAAGTAGGAAAGCGATCGAAACCCCGTAACGCCTCCTCCGGAGTCATATCCCCGTCCAAGCCGCGCGCGTAACGATTCACCCGGTACGCGTCGGGCCAGTCGGCCTCGACCGCGACCGCGATAAACCCTTTCTCCCGGATGAGACGTTTCGTGATCTCGGCGCGGAGGTCGTAAAACTCGTGGGTTCCGTGGGAAGCCTCGCCGATGAGTACGAAACGGGCGTTGTCGATCGCATCTATCAAAGGGTCGAGATCTTCTGGCGTTCCGCTGAACGGACGGGCGATCTGGCGGATCGCGTCCCGGTTCTCGATCGTCGTCGTGTTCGTCATAAGATTTCTCGCGGAATTCAAAAATTGTCGTGTGGATAGGGAGTCAGGAGTCAGGAGTCAGGAATCAGGAGGAAGAATAAAGAGTATTGTCGCTAAAAATCCTAGAAAAAATCTATTTATCTGGTATGGCTCTAGTTTTTGAAGTTTTTAGTCTCTCAAAAACGAATCGTGCGAGAGGTCTATAGTACCGTTCTTTCCGACCTCTAGCGAATGCGGGGCGAGATCGCGTCTACGGTTTCCATTCTAGGCGGTCGATCGATCCCGTTCCTCTATCTAACGGGTGTCGTGATTCCCGCCCCCTAAATTGTTGGGTTTCTCTCCTACCTCCTGTCTCCTGACTCCTGACTCCTGACTCCCTATCCACACCAGAAATTTTGGATTCCACCAACGTGTTATTTTCGATCGATCGATGGGTATGTTGGATCTGGAGACTTACCGGGAACCGCAGATGATAGCCATCGATAACGAAATGCGAACCGCGCTCGATCGCTCTCTCGATTGTCAGGATTACGAGGAAACGATCGCTCTCTGCCAACGGGCGATCGAGTCCGAACCGGAAAACGGCGCGTATTACGGTTATTTAGGACTCGGTTATCTATTACTCGGCGACGAGGAGACCGCGACGGAAATCTGGATGTCTTGGGTATTAGAAGCCGGCTCTAGCGAGGATTTGGAAGAGATTCTCACCCGCGAGATCCGACGGACAATTGAAAACGGTAATCTCCCGATCGCGAAAACGCTTTATTTTCAACTGCAAACCCTACAGGAAGATTCCCCGGAGATCGAGAAACTGGCCGGGGAAAGTATCGCCAACGAACGCCAGCGCGCGAAAGAGGAGATCGAGCGTGAGAACTACGCGGAAGCGACGAGAATTTACGAGAATCTCCTCGCTTGGAACGATCTATCGGCGGAAATATGGCACGATATCGGCTTACTGTACGAGCGACAGGGGAGATATATCGATGCGTTTTCCTGCGTGGTAAAAGCGTTAAAAATCGAGGGCGATCGAGCGGAATATCATTACTCGATCGGCGGGATTTTAGAAAAACAATACCAATTCCAGCCAGCGATCTTCGCCTATCAAAAAGCGATCGAGCTAGAGAAAAACTTTCTCAACGCTTATAATAGACTCGGTAATTTATTCTATCAGATCGGACAATTAGAAGAGGCGGAAAACTCCTATCGATCGGCACTTCAAATCGACGATAAATTCTTTCCCGCTTATCTCAATCTCGCCAATATCTATTTCGTTCGGCAACAATGGGGGGAAGCGGAAAAAATGTACGAGCGAGCGCTTCCTCTAGGGGGCGATCGTCCTGAATTTTTAGAGAATAAAGCCTGGTTCGATCGTTTATCATCCGATCGCCAAGCTTCCGCTCTCTATTCAGGGAATTATTTCCATACTCGAAAATCCTATCGATCGGCGATCGAATACTATCGGCAAGTCGCTCACGAGAAGATCGACGATATAAATTTTTATTTGTGTTTCGCCAATAGCTATAAATTAATTGGTGACGAAACGAGAGCATTAGAAATTTATGATTTAGGAATTAAAAACCATCCGCGGAATGTCCAGATTCACCTATGTAAAATTTGGTTGTTACAAAATTTACGGCCGATCGCGGAAGCGATTTCGGCAACAAAATTCGCCTTACAATTGATTCCGGATAGTTTAGCGTTCCGTCTGGAATTAATGCGGTTAATGCCGATCGTCTACGAGAAAACAGAGGATATCGAATACTATCGATCGAAATACGAGAGAGAATTACAGAAAGCGATCGATACCTTATGTCTCGAAACGAGAGAACAACGAGAGGAAGCACTACAAGGTGTCAGTTGGAGAACGAATTTTTACTTACAATATCAAGCGAGAAACGATCTTGAATTACAAAATAAATACGGGAATTTGGTCTATCAAATTACTACGGCAACCCTTCCCGATCGAGCGAGAAAATTAGCCATGCCCGAACCCGATAATGGTAAAATCCGAGTCGGGTACATTTCCGCGCACCTTCGCCGTCATACCGTCGCGAAACTCTTCCGGGGTTGGTTAGCCTATCGCGACCGTCAACAGTTCGAGGTGTATTCCTACTCGATCGATATCAATGGAACGATCGATGATTCCACACGGGAATACTGGCACCTTAGCGATCGATTTTATTCCTTCGATCAATCGCAAACAATAGATACAATATCCCGACAGATTATCAGCGATCGATTGCATATTTTAGTCTATTTAGATATAGGTATGGACGCGCGAACGACCCCTCTCGCGGGATTACGTTTAGCCCCCGTACAATGCGTGACTTGGGGACATCCCATCACCTCCGGACTCCCGACGATCGATTATTTTCTCTCTAGTGAATTAATGGAACCCGAAGACGGGGACAGTCACTATCGGGAAAAATTAATCCGTTTACCGAATTTAAGTATCGCCTATCCGAAGCCGAACCTTCCCGAAACTCAAAAGACTCGATCGGAGATGGGATTAAAGGAGGGATCGATCGTTTATCTCAATTGTCAGACCTTATTTAAATATCTCCCGCAAAATGACGATATCTTTCCGAGAATTGCCCGAAAAGTTCCGCGAAGTCAATTCGTATTTATCGCCCATCAAAGCGATTTTGTCACTCGATGCTTTGAAGAAAGATTGATAAAAGCTTTTGATTCCTTCGGATTAAATTGGCACGAGTACGGTACGATCGTCCCGAAATTAGATCAGAGCAACTATTTCTTTCTGAATCTACTTTCCGATATTTATTTAGATAACTTAAGTTGGTCGGGAGGCAATACGACATTAGAGGCGATCGCCTGTCATCTTCCCGTTGTTACCTGTCCGGGAGAATTTATGCGCGGCCGACACTCCGCGGCGATCTTGCGAATGTTAGGGATACCCGAAACGATCGCCCGCGATAAGGAACAATATATCGAGATAGCGGTTCGATTAGGATTAGATCCCGAATGGCGGCAGGAGATTAAAAATAAAACCCGACAAAACGAGGATCGGGTTTTTGACGATCGAACCGGCATTACCGAACTGGAAAATTTCTATCGATCGGTAGTCGCCACCTATCCCGATCCTCTCCTATAGAATCGCCAATTCAAAAATGAAACGCGTCAGCCTCAAGAGTGGGCGAAAAAAGGCTCATCAGATATTGTCTGACATTAACAACAAATCAGACCCGATAATGAGCCGCCAACATCTTACATAGCTCCAAGAAACCGACTCTACCAATTGTCCCGAGAGAGAAGTTTATCCCGACGACAGATCCGATCGCCTTCTCAAACCTCGATCGCCCTACTCCGTCTCCCTTACAGCGAACCGGAGAATTTGGCGTACTGCCAACACTCCCGCGCGATCGCCCAGTCCTCCTCGGTATGGATCACCAGAATCCTAACCTTCGATTCCGCGGTAGAAATATCCGTATCGACGGGATGGGATTCATTTTTCTCCTTATCTAACTGTAAACCGAGAAAATCCCAACCCTGACAGGCTCTTTCCCGCACGATCGCCGAATTCTCCCCGACTCCCGCGGTGAAAACGAGCGCGTCTAAACCCTCCAGAGAAGCCAGCATCGAACCGAGACAGCTTTTCAAACGATGGATATACATATCGAAAGCCAGTTTCGATCGCTCGTCCCCCTCCTGCATCGCCAGGATAACCGTGCGCATATCCGCCGAAATTCCCGAAACTCCCTTCAATCCCGACTCTTTATTCAATAAAGTATTTAGTTTCTCGGGAGTAAACGCCCATTCTTGTTGTAGGTAAATCAAAATAGCGGGATCGATCGAACCGCTTCGGGTTCCCATCATCAATCCCTCTAACGGGGTAAATCCCATCGTCGTGTCGATACAGACTCCCCCCCTCACCGCGGACAGGGAAGCGCCGTTCCCCAGATGCGCGACGATCGTTTTCAGGGACTCGATCGGGCGATCGAGAATGTCCGCGGCCTGTCGGCTACAGTATTGATGGCTCGTCCCGTGGAAACCGTAGCGACGGATACCCTGTTCGGCCCACTCGTAGGGAATGGGATAGAGAGAGGAAGCCGGGGGGATCGATCGATGGAAAGCCGTATCGAACACCGCGATCTGGGGTACATCGCCTAAAATACGCTCGATCGCCTCGATTCCCTCGATATGGGCGGGATTATGGTTCGGGGCGAGGGGAATCAGGGCTTTAATCGTTTCCTTGACCTCCGGGGCGATCCCGATCGCCGTAGAATACTCGATCCCCCCGTGGACGACGCGATGGCCGACGATCGAGATCTCCGCGAGCGATTCTAACACCCGCGTTTCCCCCTCTACCAAACTCTTCAGCATACACTCGATCCCCAGAATCCGATCGCTCGCGGACACGGGGATCGACTGTTTGACACCCCGCGCTTTCACGGTCAGGAGTCCCGAATCCGGTTTCGCGTACCAATCGATATCCGCTTTCCAGATCGGTTCGGGAGGGTGGGAGGGTAAACTGTCTAGAGCGTATAGACAACTCTTCTGACTGCTCGACCCCGCGTTCAATACCAGGATTTTCATAGCAACGTATCGACGGAAAATTACCGATGCTCCATCTTAGCGATACGTTGGATAAGCCCCGATAAAAGGAAAGGTTTTTCTCGTTTTTGCAAAGAAATGACGATCGCTCGCCGGGGTGAATTTTTCGATAAAAAGAGTTATATAAGGGATTTTCTCGATAAAGTCAGGGGAACAAGCCCGATCGAACGCTCACACGGCGATCGGCTGTCGGGGCGCGTTACGGCTCGGGGAAACGGGCGCGGGATAGATCGGGCAGGACACGGCGAGGGATTGCTCTAAACGAACGAAATCGTCCAGTTCTTGCCACTCATTATGGAAGGGTCGGGCCGCCAACGCGCAAGCCTTCCAATGAGCGTCCACGGGAACGTTTAACTGCTGACACGTCCCCCCGCGGCGACCTTGACCCTGATAGTACCGACAATATCGACAGGAAGATGTGAGGAAGTTAGTGGCTTGCATGGGTTTGGTTTAAAAAAAAGATCATTATAAAAGAACTACACTCGTTAGCTCTATTAAATATTTTCCTACTCCCGCGACGGGCGATCCCCGCGCCCCCCTCTCCCGGAACGAAGAGTCCATAACCTTTCCGGTCATTCACCCGATCGTTTTGACTTTTAGAATCTTTTAATAGTCCCTTTACAAAAAGCCATAATGATCGAAGTCCCCACCTAGTTGACTTAGTTGACAACCGACGGGGATCGCTCGGCATTCTCGATAAACCAACGGGGATCAAGGCTTGACTAGATAGAATTGACGGGATCGGGTTCGATCAAGACAGAAAAGGTACAGGAATTGACGGCTCTCGAAACATCCCTTTCACGGTAGATCCGCGAAAAATTATTGGCGATCGCCCCGCGTCCGAACCGCGCAGAAAGCGCAACATCCCCAGCGCTCGATCTCGCCCGATGGGGTCGGCGATTGACAGCGCGAACAGACCGGCCACGATCGAGATCTTCGCCGGATTTTTTCCCGCCATCGATCGAGGGTTTCCCGAGGGGAGAGGGATGGGGAGATGGGGGGATCGGGGGAGGGGATTTCTTCTTTTTCTACAAAACTGGGGTGTTCGGAGATCGATCGCTCGTCGATCGCCTCGATCGGCGGCGCGGGGGGTCGATCGTGCCAGCGCGCCGAGGAAAAATGAAGATCCTCGATCGGTTCGTCGAGTAAACCATTGAGTTTCGCCAGGAGACCGTAACGTTGTAAAGAAAGTTCTTGGGCTAGGGCGGCACTTTTAGTCGCCACCGATAACACCCCGTTCCGGAGGGAAAAAGGGCGCGTTTGCGCGAGAAGACGCGGGGAAATCACCTTCCGCCAACTCTCGATCGCCCGCGCGTACCGGTGATAACTTTCCCATCCCGGTTGTCGCGTCAGCGATCGTAAAACATTATCAAGAGGATCGAAAGACATGAAAGAAATCCGGGTTTTACCCGGTACACTGGAACGAAAAAACCTGCTACGGTCAAGGTAACGCTATTTCCCGAATATCCTAGCCTATCCGCCATGAACCCCGATCGCCCGCCATCTCCCGAAGATCCCACCGTCTCGATCGTCCACCGATCGGGCCGCTCGTCCCTCTACGATCCCGATACGGACTATCTAGAAGCCTCCGTCACCTCGATCGCCCCGAGTCCCGTCGAGGCTTTCCTGACTCCCTGGGGAATCGGTTCGATTTTTATCTTTCTCCTGGCCAATAGTCTCCTAACGTGGAGTCAGTTGATGTCCCCGACCCCGCGCCCTTCGATCGGCGAGGTTCCCGCGAAAACAGCGGAAACCACGGCTTTAAATCTCGATACCCTCGTCAACGTCGCTGGACCCGCCAAAGCTCCCGTTACCCCCGGCACTCTTCCCGTCACTTCCACCGTTCCCGTGACGACCGCCCCGATTTCCTCGATCCCTATCCCTCCCGCGAAGCCCGTCCTTCGCCCGACCCAACCGACGGGAAGTTTAGCCGGCGCCCTACTGCCCCCGTCCCTACAGCCCGCGTTAATGCCCGCTCACACCCTTCCCGTCAGCCAGATCCGTCAATCTTTACCCGCGCCCGCGGTTCCCCCGTCTCCACCCGCCCCGATCGTTGCGATCGATCCCCCGAAAACGTCCGCTACTGTTAGCCGGAATCCCCCGCCCTCTCCCTCCCCGGCCCTACTCAACGAGCGAATGGTAGATGAATTACGCCGACGGGAAGAAGCCGCCTCGAATCAACCCTTTTTCCAACGGGAGAAAACGCGCCGGATGAATCTCCAGAATCAACGGGAGACGAACGAGTTACAACGACAATTACCCCCGCGGCCGACGAATCCACCGTCCCCGGATGCCGAAACTTCCCAACCCCGGCCGACGGCTCCCGGCACTATCATTATTGATAGAAGTGGCAGTTCCGTGAATCAGTAGTCGTGTCGGGAGGACGGTAATGGGATGGCTCGATCGAATGGGTCAGGCGATTCGCGCCCAGATTAACAGCGCGATCCGCGAGAGCGAAGACCCGGAAAAGGTTTTAGAACAGGCGATCCTGGAGATGGAAGGGGAATTGATCTCCATGCGGCAAGCCCTCGCGGAAGCCGTGGCCACCCGGAAACGCACCGAGCGCCAACTGCAACAACAGGAAAAAGCGGCGAAAAACTGGCACGATCGCGCGAGAATGGCGATCGAACACGGCAACGAGAACCTAGCCCGCGAAGCCCTCGGCCACTGGCAAACCTATAACGGTCAACTCGAACCCCTGCAAACCTTCCTCGCGCGACAGGGGGGCGTGATTCAAAATCTAAAGAAAGATCTCTTGACAATAGAGCGGAAATATGCTGACATGAAAGCGCAAAAAAGTCTCTACGTGGCGAGACTGCGATCGGCCAGCGCGTCGAAAAAAGCGAGCGAAATTCTCGGAAATATCGATGGAAGTCCCATTTTCGAGAGATTAGAGGCCAAAGTTCTCGAAATGGAGTCGAGCGCCGAACTGCTCCGCGAGAGCGATCCCCTAGAGCGTCAGTTCAAAAATCTAGAGGGACAGAAACAGATCGAGGCGGAACTGACGAGGATGAAAAATCCCGAGGAGTGAACGGGAAAGCGCCGACCGGAAATCAACGGGTTGCAAGCCGGACGGGAGAGGGAAAAGTTTTGGGTGGGAAGATGGGGAGATAGGGAGATAGTAATGGTATTTTTCCCCCCTGACTCCTGACTCCTGACTCCTGACTCCTGAGTCCTGCCTCCTGCCTCCTGCCTCCTCTGACCGGTCGCGGGAAACCGCATCGGTGGTTTACACTGTAAAATAAGCCCTTGGGCAAGAGATAAAATTTTAAAATACCGTAAACCTAATAACGCCGAGAGGATAGAGAGCGTCATGGGATTATTCGATCGCCTTAGCCGAGTTGTCCGAGCGAACCTGAACGATATGGTGAGCAAGGCCGAAGATCCGGAGAAGATTCTGGAGCAAGCTGTCAACGACATGAACGAAGACCTCGTTCAGCTTCGCCAGGCGGTCGCTAGAGCGATCGCCGAACAGCGGCAAACCGAACAAAAATACAGCAAAGAACAATCGGAATCCAGTAAATGGGAGCAAAGAGCGAAACTCGCTCTCTCGAAAGGTGATGAAACTCTCGCCCGCGAAGCCCTCAAACGGAAGAAAGATTACGCCGAAACCGCCGCGATCCTCAAAAATCAACTCGATCAACAAACGGTTCAAGTAGATAGCCTGAGAAAAAATCTCATCGCCCTAGAAAGCAAGATCTCCGAGGCGAAAACCAAGAAAAATATGCTCGTGGCGCGTTCTAAAGCCGCCAAAGCTAACGAGGAATTGCAAAAAACCCTCGGCGGGATCGACACCAGCAGTTCCATGGCCGCCTTCGAGCGCATGGAAGAGAAAGTCCTGCAATTGGAGTCGCAAAGCCAGGCCTACGGGGAATTGGGCGGCATGGGCATCGAACAGGAGTTCGCCAAACTGGAAGCCGGGAGCGACGTGGATGACGAGTTAGCCATGCTGAAAGCGCAGATGTCCGGGGGAGCTTTACCCGGAACCGCTCCCGCGACCACCGCTTTACCCTCCTCCACCCCGCAGGATCAGGTGGTCGATGCCGAGCTAGAAGAACTCCGCAAAAAGCTCAAAGAAATGTAAGATACGCTGTAGGGGCGGGTTTTTCCCGCCCGAACTCGAATCAGGATCGACAAAAATCCTGATTGTTTTTTTCGGAATAAATACAATAAGGAACGCCATCGTGAGCAAGGTAACTGTCATTAACGATACGGACTTTGAAAAAGAAGTATTTAACGTCGATCGACCCGTTCTCGTTTATTTTTGGGCGGATTGGTGCGGTCCCTGTCGTCTGGTGTCCCCGTCGATCGATTGGGTGGCCCAGACCTACGGCGATCGCCTGAAAGTGGTTAAACTGGAGGTAGATCCCAACCCCGACGCGAGGGCGCTCTGCAAGGTCGAGGGAGTTCCCGCCCTGAGATTATTTAAAGATAACGAACTCTTGAGTTCCCACGAGGGGGCGATCGGTAAGCAACAGTTACTATCTTTTCTCGATACCCACCTTTAGATAGTGGTTATCCCCTCACCATGAACGATATCCGCCTCGCGCGCCGCCTCGATTCCCTGCGATCGAACGTTTTCGCCGACATGGACCGCGCGAAAGCCCTCAGTAAAGCGGCGGGAAACCCCATTCTCGATCTCTCCCTCGGTTCCTCCGATCTCCCGGTTGCCGCGCCCGTGATCGAGGCGATCGAGCGTTCTTTACACGACCCGACAACCCACGGCTATTTACTACACCGGGAAACGGGGGAATTCCGGCAAGCGGTGGCGCGATGGTACGGCGATCGCTACGGGGTTCCCGTCGATCCGGAAACGGAAGTTCTTCCCTTAATCGGTTCTCAGGAAGGAACCGCCCATCTTCCCCTCGCGCTCCTCGATCCGGGAGATTTCGCCCTTTTACTCGACCCCGGCTATCCCTCCCATATCGGCGGCGTGGCGTTAGCGGGCGGACAGATGTATTCCATGCCGCTTCTGGCGGAAAATGACTTTTTACCCGTACTCGAAGACATTCCCGCCGCCGTTCTCGCCGGATCGCGGATGATGGTACTCAGTTATCCCCATAACCCGACCACGGCGATCGCCCCTCTAGAATTTTTCCAGAAAGCGGTAAATTTTTGCCGGGAATATAATTTAGTTCTCGTTCACGATTTCCCCTACCACGATTTTTATTTTGACGGGACACCCGCGCCCCCGTCTATCCTTCAGGCCGATCGGGAGAAAGAGCGATCGATCGAGTTCTTCACCTTTTCCAAATCCTACAATATGGGCGGTTTTCGCGTCGGTTTCGCCATCGGGAACGCCAAATTAATTACCGCGTTACGTCAGATTAAGGCGATGGTCGATTTTAACCAGTATCGCGGCATTCTTAACGGGGCGATCGTCGCGTTGACCGGAAATCAAGATTCGGTTCGAGAAACCGTGGAAACCTTCCGAAAACGCCGTGACGCGTTTGTTGCCGCGCTCGATCGAATCGGCTGGCACGTTCCCCGACCGAAAGCCACGATGTACGTCTGGGCGCGACTGCCCGAACCGTGGCGGCGCGATTCCGCGGGCTTCTGTACCCGATTGGTCGCGAAAACCGGGATCGCCGTCTCTCCGGGAGCGGGTTTCGGCAAATGCGGCGAGGGATACGTCCGTTTCGCCCTCGTTCACGATCCCGATGTCCTCGAAACCGCCGTGGAGAGAATCGCCGAATTTTTACACGCGACCGATTTATGAGCGGAAATAGGGCTTATTGGTTGGCGTGGTCGAGTATTCCCGGGATCGGGCCGGTACTGCTCAAACGAGTGCATCAGCATTTCGGGAATTTAGAAACCGCTTGGTCCGCCCCGGTCAACGCGCTCGCCGAGATAGAGGGTTTCGGGAAGAAATCGATCGAAACCGTAAGAGAGAGTCGCCCGCGGATCGACCCGGACAAACTTTTAGCAGAACATCTCGTTAAAAATCCCGATTTCTGGACACCCGACGATCCGGACTATCCCCGTCTCCTGCGGGAGATCCCTAGCCCCCCTCCCCTGCTGTACTATCGGGGGAAAGTGAATCTGTTAGAAAATCAGGGGCAGGTACCGACGATCGCCATTGTCGGCACGCGTCAACCCACCGAACACGGCAAACGCTGGACGCGGCGATTGAGCGGCCGTCTCGCCAAACAGGGATTTACCATCGTCTCGGGAATGGCCGAGGGAGTGGACGGGGAGGCCCACCAAAGCTGTTTACAGGCCGGGGGACGGACGATCGCCGTTTTAGGAACCGGGGTCGATAAAATCTATCCCCCGCACCATCGATCGCTATACGGGGAGATTCAAAAAAACGGCTTGATCCTGAGCGAGTATCCCGCGGGAACGTCCCCGAATAAAGCCCATTTCCCCCTCCGCAATCGGATTATCGCGGGATTGAGCCGCGCGACGATCGTGGTGGAAGCGCCGGAAAAATCGGGATCGCTGATTACCGCCCGCTACGCCAACGAGTTCGGCGGCGATATCTACGCCCTGCCCAATTCCCCCGACGTGCATTCCGCCAAGGGGTGTTTACAGCTAATCCGTCAGGGCGCGGAAATGATTCTTTCGGAGGATGAATTATTGGAAATGTTAGGCGCGATTCCCGAAGTGGACAATGCGGCGGTCGCGGAAGTTCGCCCGGATCTCGAACCGAGACTGGCCGGTGTTTACGGGGTGTTCCGGAACGAGGCGATCGCTTTCGACTCGATCGTGCAAAAAACGGGAATTCCCTCTGCCGACGTGGCGGGAATTTTATTAGAACTGGAATTAATGGGTCTGGTGACTCAACTACCCGGTATGCGCTATCAAAAAGTTGGCAACCCGATCGGATAGCCGCCCTTACCCCATCGGTCACGAGAGCGGCTAGACCGGAAAATCGAACACTTACGATTTTTTGTCAAGATAGTTTTCGAGGGTACTAGAAAGGGTCGTTTTCGGTACGGCACCGACCACCATATCCACTTTCACGCCTCCCTTGAAGATCATCAGCGTGGGAATACTGCGAATTCCGTACTGGCTGGCAACGGTCGGGTTTTCATCGGTGTTCAGTTTCACCACCTTCACCTGTCCCTTATATTGCTCGGCGATCTCGTCTACTACGGGAGCGACCATCCGGCAGGGGCCGCACCACGGCGCCCAGAAGTCTACTAAGACGGGTAAGGCACTGTCTAAAACTTCTGCTTTAAAAGTTGCATCGGTAACGGGAGAAGCTCCTGACATACTAGGAAATCCTTTTAGCGATCACGGTTATCTCGAACACTCTACAGATTCTATCTTAACGGTTCCCCGATCACAAATCGCGGGGGACGGGTTCCGCTCGGAGTTAACTTTTATGACGGGATAACGCGGCGAGGTTCCCGTCGCGACCCGGAGAGAACGCGGGAAACGGGCCGGAAAATCTCCCGTTCGCGGTACGGGATCTTCGCTCTACCGCATCACTAAAAACCGGACGGACTTGCCGGGAAAGGGAAAAGCGGAAAGCTGGACCGATCGAGCTTTTTCCCTTCCCAGTACCGGCGGGTCTCGGACCGGTTTGTAGAAAATCGGGATTTATCGATCGACCGGGGAAACGAGGGACTCGACGATCCGGTTTAACCCGACGGAATGGGACGCTTTCAAGAGAACCCGATCGCCGGGCCGCAGGGTTTCCCGTAACCGCTCGGTCAGGGAATCGCGATCCGGGAAACATTCCGTCTCGATGCCGCTCGATCCCTCGGCGATCGCGGAGGCCGCGGGATCGTCCACGAGAACGAACAGGCGATCGATCCCCAATTTTTTCGCCCTCTCGCCCACCCGACGGTGTAACTCGCCGGAGAACTCGCCCAACTCTTTCATCGCGCCTAAAACGGCGATATGACGGGTTCCGTTCGTTTCTTTCAACAGTTCCAGGGCGGCGAGCATCGATTCGAGTCCGGCGTTATAGGTTTCATCGAGCAGGAGAATGTCGGGTTCGAGCCGGTATTGTTTCGATCGCCCCCCCGGTAGATCGACCGCGATCCGGCCCGTGAGCGGGGTGAGGTCGTAGCCGAGTACCTTGGCGACGGCGATCGCCGCGAGGTAATTAATGGCGTTATGACGACCGGGCAGGGGCAGGGGAAAATCCCTCCCGTCTACCCGTACCACGTCGGGGGCGACCAAGCGACCGACGAGATCCCCGGATTCCAACCCGTAGGTTAGGGTTTCCCCTTTCCAGACCCGCGCGGCGGCTTGTTGGAGGAGGGGATTATCGCGAGGGAAAATGGCGATGCCGGTATCGGGCATTTCCGCCAATAACTCGCATTTGGCGGCGGCGATCGCCTCTTCCGAACCGAGACGACCGATATGGGCCGTTCCCACGTTGGTGATCACGGCGATCGTCGGTCGGGCGATCCGCGCGAGCAGGGCGATTTCCCCCGTCCCCCGCATTCCCATCTCGATCACCGCGCTATCGTGGCTCCCGTCGAGTTCGAGGAGCGTTTTGGGAACCCCGATCTCGTTGTTATAGTTCGCCGTCGTTTTGTGAACGTTTCCCCCCGTCCCTAACACCGCGGAAATGAGTTCTTTCGTCGTGGTTTTGCCCACCGAACCGGTAACGGCGACCACGGGAATCGAAAATCGATCGCGCCACCAACGGGCGATTTTTTGATAGCTCGCTAACGTGTCCTCGACGATCAATCGGGGAACTTCTCTCGGGAATTCCCCCGGGATCGGGCGATCGACGATCACGGCGCTCGCCCCCCGGTCGATCGCCGAATTCACGAAATCGTGACCGTCGAAAGACTCGCCCCGCAAGGCCAGAAAAATCTGGCCGGGTTGAACGATCCGGCTGTCGGTGGTGATTCCCGAGAGCGGCAGATCGGGGGGATAGCTCCCGCGATCGCTCTCGGGGCGATCGAGAATTCGTCCGAGTTCAGATAGAGATACATGAAAGGTCATAGCGCGTCCGAAAAATTACTGAAAATGCCGGCTCACCTAAAGGATACATTTTGTTTTAACAGTGATCGAGATCACATACAACCCGTGTCATATGTCGTTAGTTTAGTAGGAGAAGAGGCACGATACGAAGAGAGAATCCCTCGATCGACCGGGCGCCTCATTACGAATCCATCGATCGTTATCGCGATCGAACGGTGAGGAGCGATCCCGCCGATACTGGAGCTATCCCGCACCGAGTGGAATAGCCTAGGTAGCGTTCGCAATTATTCGGTATTCCAGCAACGATTCCTCCGAATCCTCGGGGAATCCTGATCGCGGAGTATCTACTATCTAATCACGATCGATGAGCGATCGGACGCTCGATTCTTGACCCCCCCCGCGATCGCCCTAATTTCATCCGCTTAATTATTCAGGAGGGCCGATTCAAATGAGCATAGCTAACTTCAATGATGGTCTCAGGCAAGCGAGAGACGAAGAACAGGTCCTATACGATTATTGGCTCTCGCGCGCGCGCGGCGATTCTCCCGAGGAATTGATCGAGGATTTCCGCCGCCTGTTCATCGAGGGCAGGGGCTATCCGGAGCCTCGGATCTATGTGGCTCTCGAACGCTTGGTCAAGGCGAAAGATGCCGAGATCCGTTTTTACAATTTCTTCAATCGTTGTTGCCACATTCTCATTAACCGTTGGCAACTGCAACCGACCTATCAACCCGCTATCCCGGAGTTGATCGCCCTGCTGGACAATTTACCCCCCGCGCGGGCGGGACAATACGGCACGTCCAACAGCCTACGTCATTTGGTGAAAAACTTCACCCTCTCGGATCACTACGTCAAACTCCAGCGTTTGTCCCGGGTGATCAGCGCCAAATACAGCGATAAATCCTCCTCCCCGGTGGGAACGTTAATCAACCGCTATCCCTACCTATACGACCACTGTTTACTCGGTGAGGAGAGTTCCCAAGAACACCAACAAACCGTTAGACAGATTAAAAGCAAAACCGAGCGTCGTTTCGAGGTCAACCTATCCCGTTACGTGACCTATAAGGTTCGGTTAGCCCAGGCGACCCGATCGCCGGAGATGATGCGGGAAGCGAGCCGGATTATCCAACCCGTGCAGAATCCCACCCTTCTCAACGATAAAGAATTAAACCGGGCGCTCAAGCAGTACGTGGGGACGGTAGAGAACGGGTGTACCTACCGGTCGCTCTCCCAAAACTTCCTCGCCAACACGGTTTACACGCCCACCTACAAAAATTTCAAGGACGATCTGTACGAGTATCTCGTCGCGTCCGTGGATTACGGTAGAGGGCAGTTCAATCAAAAACTCTACGACATCCTGAAAAATACCCTACCGCAGTGCGATCACCAAAAGCCGAGCGAGTTCCTCATGTTAAGAACGTCCAGTCAACTGTTGAACTACCTCGTGGTCGAGAGCGGGCAGAAACCCGATCATTACCTGTTCCTAGACATGATCGGTAATATGGGGGTGACTCGGACGATGGGACTCCTGCTCAAGGTAGTCTTGATGTGTCGTAAGGTGAAACCGTATCTAGAAAAGCGCTTTTCGATTCTTTTCAACCATTACGAGGGATTTTCTCGTGACGGCGTGCCGTGGTTGGTCAAATCCCTGGAGAATCTTCAAGTCGCTTTTAGTATCCATTTCGGGAAGGCGGATCTCTCCTGTCTACGACAACTACAAGGCGATTAAACGGTTCGGCGAGATTCAGACCGGGTATTCCGACGGCCGCGAGCGGACGGCTGAACTTTTTTTTGTCCGGAACGGAAATGAAGACGGGACAAGGGACAAGGAAGAAAAATTCATTTTTAAAAGCCAGTCATTATCTCTCTATAGATAGAAGCTTATAAATTCTAAATTCTCCTAATATATACGATTTTAATCGAAAATATTGCCCGAAATCGCTCCAGAGAGAGACGAGGAAGAGCGGGCGACGATCGATGTAAAAAACGCGAGAGAAAGACGCGATAAACGCGCGCGGGGGCGCGCCCGATCGGGGGAATTCCGGCATCCTTAAAAATTATCCGGAAAATCGATAGCGGTTTCCGGGGGCGAGATCCGTTTCCGGAAATCGATTCCCGGGCCGAAACCCTGTTGCCACTATGCAAGATCTGATAGAAAAGGCTCGAACGGCGATCGAGAGACGGGATTGGCCCGTGGCGAACGTCGCGTTATACCGTCTCCTCTCGCGCGAACGGGATCTCGACGGTCGGGCGGGCGATGACCCGCTCGATCTCGCGCTCTCGATCCTACAGGGCGGGGATTTCCAGCAGGGCTGGGAGTTGGTGAAATTGTTTCCCAAGATCGGCCGGCGAGCGATCGCCCCCCTGATCGCTCTTTTGGAAGCGGAGGAAACCGATCGGGAAACCCGCTGGTTAATCGTCCGGATTCTGCGGGAATTCGACGATCCCGCCTGTACTCTCGCTTTCGGTGAACTCGCGCGACGGTCGGGGGATGAAGAACTGGCGACAATGGCGGCGGAAGCGCTGGCGAGTCTCGGTCGTCCCGCGATCGAGGGTCTCTTTCCCCTGCTCGACGATCCCGCGACCCGGCCTCTGGCGGTCGCGGCCCTATCGCGGGTTCGCCGTCCCGAGGCGATCGAGCCTTTGCTGGGCGTGGTTAACGATGAATCCGCGAGGGTTCGGGCGATGGCGATCGAGGCGTTAAGTAGTTTTCACGACCGGCGGATCGTGGCGGCGATCCGGTCGGCGTTGGGAGATCCCGACCCCGAACCGCGATGGCAGGCGGCGATCGCCAGCGGTTATCTGGCGCTACAGTATCCGGGACCCGATTGGGTTTTGGCGCTCGCGCCCCTGCTGGCCGATCGGGATCGGGAGGTGTATCGGGCGACCGCGCTCGCGCTCGGGCGGATCGGTACGAGAGAAGCGGCCCGGGTGTTATTTTCCGGACTGCGATCGCCCTCGACTCCCGAAGACCTCAAGCCGACGCTCGTGAAAGCGTTGGGATGGATCGAGAGCGCGGGAACCCTGGACGATCTGGCCGCGGGATTACACGAAGAGGACGAGAGTATTTGCCGGGAAATTATCGCCGTTCTCTCGCGATGGGAATTTCCCGAAACCCGACGGCGAGCGGCGCGGGTTCTGGAGGGATTTTACGGCGCGCGACCGTCGATCTCGGGGAAAACGGCGATCAAACAAGCTTTAGCCCTGGCTTTCGGGGAACTCGGGGATTCGGGGAGCCGATCGATCCTCCTCGCGTTGGCGGGAGATCGCGAGGCGATCGTGCGATTACACGCGGTCTCGGCCTTGAAAAAACTCGATCGGCCCGTCTCGGGACGAACGGGCTAGTTAATTTTCCGCCTCGCGAACCCGGTGGATCTGCCAGCGATCGGCATCCATTGCCGAGAGGAGGGCTTCCACTTTCTCCGTCGCCTCTTCGGGAGATCGTGCCTTGAGGGAGAAATGGACGGAAATCACCATTTCATAGATTTTATCGGGATTAAAAGGCTCGATCTCGTGCTTCATGGTCTCGATCGCCGGCGGGACCACTCTTCATGGCGCGATTTTCCGGGGACGGGTTCCGCGCCCGAGAATACCGATTTCGCGGGGGAACCGGGAGTGAGGGGAAGATGGGGAGATAGGGAGGAACCAGAGACGCATCGGAAAAACTATTTGCCAAAAAACCGGGGCGAGGGTATTTTAAGAATAATTTTACAAACCTATTTCTCCCACTACATGAGAATCCTAGTTACGGGCGGCGCCGGTTTTATCGGCTCGCATCTAATCGATCGCTTGATGGAACAGGGACATGAAGTGATCTGTATCGATAATTTCTATACCGGTCACCGACGGAATATCGTCAAGTGGTTGGGCAATCCTTATTTCGAGTTAATCCGCCACGATATTACCGAACCGATCCGCTTGGAAGTCGATCAGATCTATCATCTCGCCTGTCCCGCCTCTCCCATTCACTATCAGTACAACCCCGTCAAAACGATTAAAACCAACGTTTTAGGGACTTTGTATATGCTGGGGTTGGCGAAACGGGTGAAAGCGAGATTCCTGCTGGCCTCCACCTCGGAAGTATACGGCGATCCCGATGTCCACCCGCAACCGGAAGAGTATCGCGGGAACGTCAACTGTATCGGCCCGCGTTCGTGTTACGACGAGGGCAAGCGTGTTGCCGAAACCCTAGCCTTCGAGTACTATCGGGAACACAAGGTCGATATTCGAGTCGCTCGTATTTTTAATACCTACGGCCCGAGAATGCTGGAAAACGACGGTCGGGTGGTCAGTAACTTCGTGGTACAGGCCTTACGGGGCGAACCCCTGACGGTGTACGGCAACGGTTCCCAAACGAGAAGTTTCTGCTACGTTTCCGATCTCGTCGAGGGTCTGATCCGATTGATGAACGGTGATTTTATCGGGCCGGTCAATTTAGGCAACCCCGGAGAGTACACGATCCTTCAGTTGGCTCAAGTGATTCAAGGGATGATTAACCCGAACGCGGAATTGATCTTCAAACCGTTACCGGAGGACGATCCCCGTCAACGACAACCGGATATAACGCGGGCGAAAACCTATCTGGATTGGGAACCGACGATTCCCCTACAAGCCGGCTTGGAACGGACGATCGCCGATTTCCGCGCCCGTCTACAATAACGCTAAAAATTAACTACCGTAAAGCTTAGGAGTCATTATCATGCGCGTTTGTGTTATCGGAACCGGCTACGTGGGTTTAGTGACCGGGGTGTGTCTGGCCCATATCGGCCATCACGTGATCTGTATCGACAATAACGAGGAAAAGGTCAAATTAATGAAGTCCGGCCAGTCCCCCATCTACGAACCGGGACTATCGGAACTGATGCAATCCTCGGCCGCGTCGGGACGGTTGGAATTTTCTTCCGACCTGGAAGCGGGAGTAAAACACGGCGAGATTCTTTTTATCGCCGTCGGTACGCCGGCCCTACCCACGGGAGAGAGCGATACCCGTTACGTGGAAGCGGTCGCCAGAGGCATCGGCGCTCACCTCAACGGCGGTTACAAGGTGATCGTTAATAAATCTACCGTTCCCATCGGTTCGGGGGATTGGGTGAGAATGATCGTTCTCGACGGGGTAGCGGAACGGCAGAAATCCCTGGTCGCGGCGGGCGGTATCGGCACGTTAGAGCGTCTGGAAGCCGATTTCGACGTGGTGAGTAACCCGGAATTCCTCCGGGAAGGTTCGGCGGTGTACGATACCTTTAACCCCGATCGCATCGTTCTCGGTAGTAACAGCGAGCGGGCGATCGCCATGATGCAGGAACTCTACGCGCCGCTCACCGAGCGGAAATTCGCCGACGATCCCTCCCTACCGCCCGTTCCCGTGGTCGTTACCGATCTCAGTTCGGCGGAGATGATCAAGTACGCCGCGAACGCGTTCCTCGCTACCAAGATCAGCTTTATTAACGAGGTCGCCAATATCTGCGATCGGGTGGGCGCGGACGTGACCCAGGTGGCCCGCGGCATCGGTCTGGATTCGCGGATCGGCAGTAAGTTCCTGCAAGCCGGGATCGGTTGGGGTGGCTCCTGTTTCCCGAAAGACGTGTCCGCTCTCGTTCACACCGCGGAAGATTACGGCTACGAGACGGAACTGCTCAACGCCGCGATTAACGTCAACAAACGCCAGCGCGTGATCGCGATCGAGAAACTCCAACAGGCTTTAAAAATCCTCAAGGGGAAAACGATCGGTCTGTTGGGTCTGACCTTTAAACCCGACACCGACGACATGAGAGACGCGCCCGCGTTGATCCTGATCGAACAACTCAACCGTCTGGGCGCGAAGGTGAAAGCCTACGATCCGATCGTCTGCCACAGCGGCCTGAGCCACGGGTTAAGCGGGGTGATCATCGAGAGCGACCCGGAAATGCTGGCCGACGGCTGTGACGCGTTGGTGTTGGTCACGGATTGGAAAGAATTCCTCCATCTCGATTACGCGAAAATGGCCAAGTCGATGCGCGATAACGTGTTCATCGACGGGCGCAATTTCGTCGCCGTCGGGACGATCGAGAGCGCGGGTCTCCGCTATCTCGGCATCGGACGCTAGAATGAAATACTGAAGGGGTAAAAATTCATGATTCTCGCGGATCGTGAATTTTTACCGTATTTACAGTATTTTCGGGGTGTTTTCATGTGTAATTTCCCGGCGACCGATGATTCGAGTTTATCGATCGATTATTTACCTCCCGCGGTGTTCGAGCGTCCGGGGGCGGATGTACTGCGGGGGTTGACCCGATCGCCGAAATCGCTTCCCCCGGCCTATTTTTACGACGCGCGCGGTTCGGAACTCTTCGAGCGGATCTGTGAACTGCCGGAATATTACCCGACCCGTACCGAAACGGCGATTCTAGACCGTTACGCCCCGGAAATCGCCCGCCGGACGGGGCCGACAGAACTGGTCGAACTCGGGAGCGGTAGTTCGACGAAAACCCGTCTGTTATTGAACGCCTATCGGGAGTCGGGGTTTTTACAGCGTTACCACCCGATCGATATCAGTGCCAGCGCGCTGGAAAATAGTGTCCGACAGCTAGGGAAAGAGTACGCGGGATTGGAGATTCACGGTCTGGTCGGAACCTACGAACTCGCCCTACAATGGTTGGCGGAACATCCGGTCGAGTCGCGGACGATCGTTTTCCTGGGCAGTTCGATCGGCAATTTCGACCCCGACGAGCGCGATCGCTTTTTCGAGTCGATCGTCGCCACGTTACGGCCGGGCGATTATTTTCTCCTCGGCATCGACCTCCAGAAACCGATCCCGATTCTAGAGGCGGCCTACAATGACCGTCAGGGAGTCACCGCGGAGTTTAATCTGAATGTTCTCTCCCACCTCAACGCTCGTTTCGGGGGGGATTTCGATCGGGATCTCTTCGAGCATCACGCTTTTTACAATCGCGAGGAACACCGGATCGAGATGCACCTGCGCGCGCGGAAATCCCACCGCGTCGGGTTAAGCGATCTCGATCTAGAAGTGGACTTCCTCGCGGGAGAGACGATTTTAACGGAGATTTCCTGTAAATTCGATCTAGAACAAGAGAGTTCTTACCTGCTCGATCGGGGTCTCCAACCGCTCCAAACCTGGACCGACGAGAAACGATGGTTCGGGTCGATCCTCTGTCAAGCTGTTTAACGGAACCGATCCCATGCGTCCCCTCCGGTTAGAAGCCCTCCGCGTCGATCGAGTGACCGTTGCCATCCGCGATCTCCCGTCCTCCCTCAGCGGGATCAAGCTCGTGCAATGGTCAGATCTGCATTACGATGGCGAGCGCTTACCCGACGCGTTACTCGAAGAGGCGATCGCCGTAACCGATCGCGAGAATCCCGACCTGTTCCTGCTCACGGGAGATCTGATCACCGACGATCCTAGCCCGATCTTTCAACTTGTCAGTATCATAAAAGCCATAAAAAGTCAAGCGGGAATTTTCGCCTGTTTGGGAAATCACGATAATTATTATCCCGGCGCGAGAGGTACGGTCACGAAAGCCTTAACGGAGGCGGGAATACGGGTTCTCTGGAACGAGGTGGCGACCCCCTTCGGCGAGGGATTCCCGTTGGTGGGGTTAGCGGATTACTGGTCGCGGGAGTTCGCGCCGGCGATCGTTCTGGAAAAACTCGATCCCGCGATCCCCCGTCTCGTCCTCTCCCACAATCCCGATACGGCGATGATCCTACAGTTCTGGCGGGTGGATTTACAGCTATCCGGTCACACCCACGGGGGACAGATAGCGCTCCCCGGAATCGGGCCCGTCGCGCGGGTAATCCAGGATATCCGGGACTCGTTTCCCGAAAACGTTCGAGCTTGGCTACCTTTCGCCCGACAGTGCGACGGGGTGGTGAAATACTGGCAGTGGGCGCGGGGATTGCATCGCGTGGGAGAGAATCAACTGTACGTCAATCGCGGTTTGGGGACGTACTTTCCGGGGCGTTTATTCTGTCCCCCGGAAGTCACGGTAATCACGTTAATTCGGGAGGGATCGCCCTGATCCGAATTGATAACGAATTTTCAAAAACAAGACCGACTTGCCGGTAATGGGAAAAGGTGGTCGGATCGGCTTTTCCCTTTTTCCCGAACCCTTTTCCTCGAACCCTTTCCCCGACCCGTACCCCGACGAGGGATCGAGAAATTCGGTATTATCGGGCGATCGCTCTCCCGACGCTTGTTTCTCCTCGCTTTTCCCTTTTAAGATAAGGAGGTGTTTTTAGTCCTCATCGACCATGCTAGGGAAATTTTTTCAAAAACCGGAGCCTTCGGAGAGCGATCGAGTTCCTCCGGGGCAATATCTAACCAAAGGGTTTCCCGTTTTAACCTACGGCGATACCCCGCGCGTCAATACCGAAGAATGGAGCTTTCGGGTTTACGGGAAAGTCATCACCCCGAAAACGTTTACTTGGTCGGAGTTTATGGCCCTGCCACGATCGAAATTCACGGCGGATTTTCACTGTGTTACCCGTTGGTCGAAATTGGACGTAACCTGGACGGGGATCAAAGTGACCGATTTTCTGAACTCGATCGAACTCGATCCGGGAGCCACCCACGTTATGCAACACTGTTACGGGGGCTATACCACGAATCTCACCCTCGAAGAATTCGCGAGAGAGGATAATTTTTTCGCCTTTGAACTGTTCGATAAACCCCTCCCGGCCGATCACGGCGGCCCTTTGCGCTTGGTGGTTCCCCATCTCTACGCGTGGAAGAGTTCTAAATGGATTAACGGTTTGGAATTTCTCGATCGAGAGGAATTGGGTTTCTGGGAACGTAACGGCTACCATCGACGGGGTGAACCTTGGGCCGAGGAACGCTATAGCGGGTTTTAACCGAGGCGGGAGGCGGGAGACAGGAGGAATTCGTCGGAATCGCGCTTTCTTTCTGTCTCGCTTAATAAAAGTATAGAATTAGAGAACTTTCGTTATCCAAAACACCCGATCGCTCTCTATGGAAGACCCGACTCCCGCGCGGCCCGATCGCCCGACCTCCCCGATCCTGTTAATTTCGCCTTTTTTCCTGTGGGGAACGGCGATGGTAGCCATGAAGGGAGTTATTCCCCACACCTCGCCTTTATTCTTGGCGGGAATCCGTCTTTTACCCGCGGGCTTATTGGTTCTACTGGTGGCGATCTGGCTCGATCGACCGCGACCGAAAACGGTCAAAGCCTGGTTATGGATCTGCCTGTTCGCGCTGATGGACGGAACCCTCTTTCAAGGCTTTCTCGCGGAGGGATTGAACCGGACGGGAGCGGGGTTAGGCTCGGTAATTATCGACTCCCAACCGTTAGCGGTAGCCTTGATGTCCGCTTGGCTATTCAAGGAAGTGATCGGGTTATGGGGTTGGTTGGGATTGAGTTTCGGGATCGCGGGGATTAGTTTGATCGGTTTGCCCGATCAATGGTTTTACGACCTATTCGAGCGGGGATCGATCGAGATTAACTTTAGTTGGCAGGAATTACTCAATAGCGGCGAGTGGCTAATGTTACTCGCGTCTCTCTCGATGGCAGTGGGGACGGTGATGATCCGTTTCGTCTGCCGTCACGCCGATCCGGTAACGGCGACGGGATGGCACATGATTATCGGGGGATTGCCCTTATTTCTGGGATCGGCCTTCTGGGAGTCGGGACAGTGGCAGAATATCGAACCCAACGATTGGCTCGCGCTCTCCTACTCGACGGTATTCGGGAGCGCGATCGCCTACGGGGTATTTTTCTGGCTCGCCTCGAAGGGAAATCTCACCAGTTTAAGCTCGTTAACCTTTTTAACGCCCGTTTTCGCCCTTAGTTTCGGGAATTTATTCCTGGGAGAGATGTTAAGTACCCTGCAATGGATCGGGGTCGCGTTAACTCTCGTCAGTATCTACACCATCAACCAACGCGAGAGTATCGGACGGAAAGTTCGATCGCTCTTCTCCGGCACCCCTCCCTCTTCCGTCGATTCGACCGCGGATTAGATCTCTCGCGAAGAAAGGATTCAGGAAATGGGGAAGATGAGGGAGATGGGGAAGATATCGGCGATCTAAACTCCCTCACCTCCTGACTCCTGACTCCTGACTCCTGACTCCTAGCGAAAGATCACGGCAACCAGCGGGGACGGAAACCGGGATTGAGTTCTTCGGGGAGGATTTTCGGGAGAGTGCCGGGATTGACTCGATCGGGTAACGGTAACAGCCAGATCCGGCCGTCGGCGATCACCGAACCGTCCCCCGTGACCAGATCCTGACGAACCCCGAAAGGAGCGGTCACGACCTGATCGAAGAGAAGACCAACGCCATCCGGCGATATCCCCATCTGTACATCCCGATAATTCGGCAACGCTAAAAACGGGGTTTCTTTCGCCGTTTTCACGTCAATAATCGATAACAACGGTTCTTCGCGTAACGTGCCATCCGACGCGGGGACGAGATCGCTTTTGAGACAGTACAGGGTTTGTTCTGTCTTCGGTTCAAACTGACAGCTGATAATCGGGTTCAACGTTCTCAACAAGAGCTTCGATTCCCCTTTGTCGTTGAGAAGATAGAGCGAGCGACCGTTATCGGGATCGAGTCTCACCATCAATTGATCGCGGCTATCTCTAGAAAAACCTAATCCCCGCTCGTAAGTTGTCAGAAATCGCGGACTTCCCGCGTTTTCCCGTAAAGGAATCACCGCGACACCGCCTTCCTGACTGACGAGCGCCCGGCTACCGTCCGGGGAAACTAAAAAATTATCCCCGCGCACCCCCAACGGTCGCGAGTTCCCCTCCTCGTCCATCACCCACAAACTCGCGTCCCCCGGATTCTGATGGTTCACCCGTTGAACGACGAGGGTACTGCCGTCCTCGGAGAGATCGAAACGGAGATTTTGATAGGTTTTCGCGTCGAGGAGGACTTCCAGCCGTCCCGCGCGGGAATCTTGCCCGTTTTCCCCTTGATTTAGTCCGGTTCTCACCGTGTAGAGTTGCTGTTTGGGAACTTCCCGGCCCAGACTACCGAGATCGAACGCGGAGAACAGGATTTTATCTCCCGACGGGTAGATTCTAAAATCCGTAACTACCAGATCGGCGGGAGTCAGGATCGTTTTTGGTAATTTCTTGGCTTTATCCGTCCCGGACGGGATAGTGGCCAGGACTAATCGCCCTCTCTCTTCCCCGCTCACCCCGATATAGGCGAAAGCTCGATCGCGACTGGCGAACTGTCCGACGAAAGGTTCTCCGTTGGCGATCGGTAGCTTTACCTCGTACTGTTTGCCGTAGGTGGGGAGTTCGGTCAGGGTGTAGGTCAGGCGATCGCCACTCCAACTCATTTTTCCGGGTAACGGGGGAGTGACGGTCAGATTTTTTTCGACGGACGCTCGATCGACCGGTCGGTTAAAGGTCACGGTGAAAGAACGGTCGCGAACGCCGATTTTCCGATCCTGCCAACTGAAATTATCCACTTTCCGGGTCACTCGATCGCCAAGTCCGCCCACCACACCGATCGCGGCGATCAGGAGGAGAATCGCGGAAAGAGCGAGTCGATCGAAGCGATCGAGAGATTGAGCGCGGCCGATTCCAGTCATTTATTAGCGTTGATAATCTTTATTATCGGTTTTTTCAATACTATAAAGGAAAACGCTCCCGCAATTGGAAGCGTTTTATGAATTATCATGAGGACTTAGCAAAATGCGCTTAATGTGGAGCCGCAGATGTTGGATGGGGATCTAACATCTGTTTTGTTTTTAACCCTCGATCGCCGGCGCGGTGAGAGCCATCGGGAAAGCTTCCCCGGAGGCGAGATCTAGCGGGAAGTTATGCGCGTTGCGCTCGTGCATCACCTCGAAACCGATATTGGCGCGGTTGATCACGTCGGCCCAAGTAGCGATCGCCCGACCTTGAGAATCGATGATCGACTGGTTGAAGTTGAACCCGTTGAGGTTAAACGCCATCGTCGATACACCCATCGCCGTGAACCAGATCCCGACCACCGGCCAGGCTCCGAGGAAGAAGTGTAAAGAACGGCTATTGTTAAAGGACGCGTATTGGAAGATCAGGCGACCGAAATAACCATGAGCGGCAACGATATTGTAGGTTTCTTCCTCTTGACCGAATTTATAGCCGTAGTTCTGGGATTCGATTTCGGAAGTCTCCCGCACGAGGGAAGAAGTTACCAGAGAACCGTGCATCGCCGAGAACAGCGAGCCACCGAACACACCCGCGACCCCCAACATATGGAAGGGGTGCATGAGGATATTGTGTTCCGCTTGGAAAACGATCATGAAGTTAAAGGTTCCGGAGATTCCCAAAGGCATCCCGTCGGAGAAAGAACCCTGACCGAGCGGATAGATAAGGAACACGGCGGTAGCGGCGGAAACGGGAGCCGAGTACGCCACGCAGATCCAGGGACGCATCCCCAGACGGTAGCTGAGTTCCCACTGACGACCCATCCAGCAGAAAATGCCGATCAGGAAGTGGAAAACCACTAACTGGTAGGGGCCACCGTTGTAGAGCCACTCATCGAGAGACGCGGCTTCCCAAATCGGGTAGAAGTGAAGACCGATCGCGTTCGAGGACGGTACGACAGCACCGGAGATAATGTTATTGCCGTACAGCAGGGAACCGGAAACCGGTTCGCGAATGCCATCGATATCCACGGGGGGAGCGGCGATGAAGGCGATAATATAGCAGATCGTGGCGGTTAAGATCGTCGGGATCAGGATAACACCGAACCAACCGATGTAGATACGGTTATTGGTGCTGGTGATCCACTGGCAAAACCGTTCCCACGGGGAGAGATTGTCCTGTGTCCGTAAGGTAGTAGCCATAGGTTAAGAATGACGTAAGAAATGAAAGAGAATGAAAATAGCTCAAGTTACCGAACGGTAACGTGAACAGTATACGTTCAAGTATATTTACATTTATTTCCCTCGGGTTGCTTTTTTCTATGTATTTATTTAAATAATTATGTATTTGCTTAAATTTGTTTAAATTTACGATAAAAATATTTAATTTTTGTAAATAATGCTTGACGGAAAACGCCTGAAATTGATAGAGGACGCGCGATCGAATTAGGATGGATTCGTATCGATCGAGATCCGAGATCGATCGCCCGAACTCCCCGATTTCTCGATCTCTTTCCCTCTTTCCCCCGCGGCGTTCAGGTCTTTTGACCCTGACCCTGCTACAGTAGATCGAGTAATCAAACTTATCACTCGTGATCCATCGGTGACAAGTCGTTACCCCACCCGAAAGAGAACTTATCGATATGACCAAACGTTTTCGCTTCGACTCGTCCGAGATGATCTATCTCACCGATAAACTGATGGGCGCGGCCAGCAGTCGTTACTCGATCGTCGTTCAGGTTGCCCGACGCGCCAAACGCTGTCGTTACGAAACCGTCGAGAGTATCGACGATCCCATGCTCAAACCCGTCCAGCGCGCTCTCATGGAAATGACCGACGAACTGACCGAACCCGAGTTATTACAGGATTAGGGATCGAAATGGGAGATGGGGCAGTAAGTTTTCGGGAAAAGAAAAAAAGGAAAAGGGAAAAGGGGAAAGAGCGTTTTGAATCCTTTCGGCTTTACCCTTTCCTCTCCCTCACCTCCCTCATCTCCCTCATCTCCCTCATCCCGCGCGGGTTAAAGATGGTAAAATAAAAATAGCTATCTCCTGTTAACTTTTGTCCCCGCACATCCCGATCTATGCTCCCTCCCAATCTAGAGCGCATCGTCGATCGCCTCAAACGACGCACCGACCCCAAACAAAAATACGAGCAATTACTAGCCTACGCGAAGAAACTGGAACCCATGCCCGAAGAGGCGAAAATTCCCGAGAATAAGGTGCAAGGATGCGTTTCTCAGGTATATATTACCGCCGACCTCAAAGACGGAAAGCTCTGGTATAAGGGAGATTCCGACGCGCAATTAGTGAAGGGATTAGTCGCTTTACTCGTCGAGGGCTTAAACGGATTAACTCCGGGAGAGATCCTGCAAGTCACCCCGGATTTTATCGAGGAAACCGGATTGAAAGTTAGTCTCACACCGTCCCGAGCGAACGGATTCTACAATATTTTCCAACTGATGAAGAAAAAAGCGCTCGGCTTCGAGTTAGGAATGTCCGCTTGAGCGGGAGCGGGAATTAATTTTCGGGAGCGGGGTCGGCCGATTCGGGAACGTGAAGATTTTGGAATCGCGTGTCCACGAGGGAACGGGTACAAGACCAATTGCTCGGCAGTCCCGACGGCCAGCCCATCCGTAGAGCCTCGGGACAGATCGCCATCACCGTTAACTGACAGTCGATCAGTTGAAAGCCCTCTTTCTCGCACTGTTTGAGACTGTGCTTGAGAATGGAATCGTTGTTAAACTCGATCGTCTTGTTGCACTGAATGCAGACGAGATGATGGTGGTGATGGGGGTAAGGTTGGTTGAGTTCGTAATGTTTATGGCCTTCCGCGAGTTCTAACTCGCGAAGGATTCCCATCCGGGACATGAGTTTCACGCTCCGATAGATCGTGGATAAACTGATGCCCTCGCCCCGCTTATCCAGAAGTCCGTGTAGTTCCTCCGCGCTCAGGTGATTCCCGCGGGGCAAATTCTGGAAAACGTGCAGGATTTTCTCTCTTTGGGGGGTTAAACGCCACCCTCTGGCATTCAGTTCGGCTTTCAAAGAAGCGGCTGTGTACGAGGACATGACGATCGACTCTCAAGAAACGCTATGTAATTGACAATGATAGTCGTTTCCGATCCCGATTTGCAACAATCTTTAGTAATTGATAATTCCAGTCTCGTCGGAGATGGGGGTAGGAGCCGGGATTGCTAGGATAGAGTAAACGATCGCGTGTCTCGATATATGGGTAACGGCACCCGCTTTTTTCGAGATTTTGACGATATAAGCGATTATAAGCTCATATTAAGGAAATTTGTAGCGTTTCCACCGATAGAAAGCACAACAATGGCGAATTACTACGACATCTTGCAAATTCCCCGCGATGCCACGATCGCCCAGATCAAGGCCGCTTTCCGTCGTCTCGCGCGTCGATACCATCCCGATCTGAATCCCGGCGATCCGGAAGCGGCGGAGAAATTTCGAGAGATCGAGCGAGCTTACGAGATACTCCGCGATCCGGCGCGAAGGGAACGGTACGATCGGGATCTCGAACCGATTCCCTCGGAATCCCCGACGAACGATCGCGGCGCGGCGTTTTTTTACGAGAAAGGTTTACGATACGCGAGAGAGCGGGAGTACCGGAGGGCGATCGAGAATTATAGTCAGGCGATCGAGATCGATCCGACTTTCTGGAAAGCGTATCTACAACGGGCGATCGCGAACTACGATAATTCTCACGAACGGGCGGTTTTCGAGGATTGTCGTCAGGTTTTGCTGTTAAATCCCGATTGCGGGGAGGCGTATTATTATCTCGGTCTAGCGCGGCAGAGACTCGGTTACACCCAATCCTCGATCGACGCGTACACGAGAGCCATCAAACTCGATCCGCATCCCGCGCGAATTTATTATCAACGGGGATTGGCCCGCGAGGAATTATCCGAATATCCCGAAGCGCTTCAAGATTGGCGGTCTGCCGCGGAAGGCTATCGTGTAGCGGGAGATTTCCGTCATTATCGTTTTCTACAAACCAAGATAAAAACCCTCCAGAAAAATACGAAAAACACGCTAAAAAAGAAAGAAAGAACTGTCTCGCAAATATTCAAAAACTTATGGTTCGCCCTATCCAATATCGTAAAAATTTTTCTTTCGTCTCTGGTGAATCCCCGCGGTGGTTTAAGTTCCGCGTTTTTAAAACTAGACAAAAATCGAGCGTTAGAAATCGGAATTATCTCGGGAACGATCGGCTCTATCTGTCTGGCGGTCAGTTGGCGGAATTGGTCGGTTAATTTACCTTTCGAGCGGTTATGGTTCTTGGCGATCCTTCCAGTTTTGTTGATCGTTTTTTCCAGCTATTTCCTTCGCAAAATGGAAAAAAAATACGGTCATATTGCGGGGGATGTTTTCGCGGGCGGTTTTAGCTTCCTGCCGATCTCTCTCGTGTTTTTCCTCAACTCAAAAGTATCGTTTAGCGAGGATATCGTCGGTTTTACGGTCGGTATGGCGAGCGTTTATTGTGGCTGGATCGGTTATAACGCCTATACCGGTATCTCGAATATCCGTCCCCGGATCGCCTTAGTTTTTATCCCGTTCGTGATGTTTTTCATCGGGGCGTTTATCTGGAGCGTGTATTATTACCTCTAAATCCGCGGGAGTGTTACAGTTGAATAAAACCCGCGGGTTCGCGACGGGTAATTCGTGAACGGGAGAAGCGTTTAACCATTGTTGAAAGGAATTCCCCCCCGTCGCGATAAATTTTCGTAACCCCGCGAGACAGCGACGGCGATAGAAACCGCAGAGAGGTTCCCAGTGTCGATCGAGGTAGGGAACGAGGGCGATCGCCTCTTCGGGGACATCGGGTAGGATTTCCGACCATTCTCGAACGCTATCCGCCGTTAATAACGGTAGATCGCAGGCGAGCAGTAACACCCATTCCGTCTCGACAAGGGGCAAAACGAGGGAGAACGCGAATAACGGCCCGCGAGCGGGCGGGGGTTCGCGAATTATCCGGCAGGGTTCGGGTACGATAAGTTCGTGAGCGTCGCCGTGGCCGGTGACGACATAAACGGTAGTGGCGCGCTCGGCGGCTAGAGTACAGATCCGTCGGAGTAACGGCACTCCCCGCACCGGTAACAGGGCTTTATCGCGTCCCATGCGAGAACTCTGCCCGCCGGCGAGAACGATCGCGGAAAAAGAAGGTAAACTCTCCATTTTGAATTCATAAAAGCGAAAGTTATGAGAAATCCCGCCGATCCTTTTGGCGATCGCCAATTAATCCGACTGCGATACCTGTTCTATTTACTGCCCTTTGTCGGCGCGATTCCCGCCGCGTGGACAGTATATCGGGGAACGGGCGACGCGCGGGAGCGATCGATCTCCCGTCTCTCGCTCCGGATAACGCTGGGCTGGTTGCTGGCCTACGGGTTACTCTGGACGGGTTCCGCGATGGCTACCGATACCCTCGCCCCGCGGTTATTGTATCTCAACGCCCTGTTAACTTCCGGTTATCTCCTGCTATCGCTGGGAATCGCGCTCAAGGTTTGGCGGGAGAAATAACGCTCCGACAGTTTTTCAATTCGCCGGGATACGATCGGGGGAAAAGGCGGTTTATACTGAAGATTCAAGGGACTTTAACGCCTTCTCTCGCGGGTACATGAAAGAGCAATTCGTCAAGTGGTTGAACCGTTTACTGATCCTCGATGTTTTTCTGGTACTCGGGGGGTTTCTCTGGTTCGCGGTCGCGGTCATCGGTAAATCGGCGGGCATCCCCCTGGGGTTCGATCTTTTCTATAAACTCTGGCAACCGTTTTTCAATCCCGCGATCAGTATTCTGGTCGCGGGAGCGCTCTTGAGTTGGGCGATCGATAAAATTCACAAACTTCAAGACCGATTCGCCTCGAAATGACAATCGGCCGGGGTTAACGCCGGTCGCGGGTCGGTCGGGCGATCGCTTCGATCGGTGAGAACGATTTTCCCGTCGCTGACGATCCAACCCCGTGCCTCGACGATCGGCTCGCTCGGCTCGGTAGGGGCTACCGGTCGCGGCGGACGCGAGATCCTTTCCGGTCGATCGCCGAAATCCGCCAAACCTTCCCGGATCTCCAGCGTCCGAGCGGGATCGGCCGGTAGTCCCCCGCGCCCGGTGATCGTGAATTCCCCGCCGGTTAGCCGTCCCCCCGGGCCGCAGGCGCGGACGATCAGGTTATCCGTATCGACCACCTCCGCCGGCGTGTTAATCAACTCGCTTTGTGGATCGACATCGAGACGGGTAAGCGTGAACGTCCCCGACTCGGCGAACTCCGAACTCACCGTAATATCGCTCAAGTTCGTTTCCTCGGGACGAAATTGAATGCCGAAAATTCCCGCCGTGGAGATCGTGACCTTCCCTCCCGTTCCCTGTTCGGCATTGGCGGTTATATCGCTATTCTCGGACGGTACGGCAAAAATAAAGGGACTCCGAATGATGATATTCCCCCCGTCTCCATCGTTGCCCGCGTTGGCGGAGATCGAGCTTCCCCGACGGAGCGAGAGAAATTCGGTCGCGTCGAGAAGGATATTTCCCCCGCTCCCGGAGGAAGAATCGGCGATTAACCGAGCTTGATTGTCTAGCGAGATAGAACCGGCGTTAACCCGTAAATTTCCCGCCGCTCCCGAAGAATTGAAGCTATTTACCAGAATTTCGCCTTGGTTGGCGACTTGGAGGCGCGCGGTGTTGAGGCGGATATTTCCCGCGGCGTTCGAGCCACCTAGCCCGAAATCTTCTAAACCGGTCGAGGTGACGATCGAACTCGATACCTCGACCTCTCGAAAAGCCCCGTTCAAACCGTTAGAACGAAGTAGCCGACCGGTTCCCGATACCTCGATCGAGTCGGTCGCGTCGATCTCGATCGTTCCCCCCGTTCCCCCGAAACCCTGTATCGGGTTCCCCTTACTATCGAGAATCGTTATATCCGCCGTGGCGGCTTGGATCTGTCCCCCATCTCGTAGGCTAAGACGACGGGTGTTAATCGTGATATTCCCCCCGCCGCCCGATCGGGTATTCCCCGATAATAAGCTGGCGCGGCTCGGCAAGGTAGAGGTCGTTAACAAACTCGGTATATTTTGTCCCACCCCAACGATCTCCACGGATTCGGAGGCGTTAATGACTACTTGACCCGCGTTTCCCGGCCCGACCGTCCCCGCGCTGATCACCGAACCGTCCCGAACCGTTAAACGAACGGTATTTAGATAGACATTGCCAATATTGCCGACCGAGTCGGTTTGAACGGCGATCGCCGAAAACGAAGCGTCAGCCGGAGGGGTGGTTAGCGAGATCGAGTCAGAAGCGTTCAGGGTAAGGTCGCCACTGGCCGTGGAACCATCGGTCAATTCGTCATTGTTATTCCGTCCTCTCGTGTTGAGGATGATCGCGGACCCCTCCCCGATCGCTATCCGCCGTCCTTGCAAGTCGATCGTTCCCGCGGGCCCGCTCGCGTCTATACTGGCCGCGTTCGAGACCTGGATATCCTGAAAACGGCTGACTCCTCCGTACCCCAACCGCCACCCTAGCGCGTCGGGAGCCAGGGAGACAAAACTGTTGTCGCCAACACTACCGATCGCGATTCTCCCCCCGTAAGCCGTTAGATTCCCCCCCTCTAGCCGCACATCCCCGCCGACGAGCGCGATGCTCTGACCAGAAAGAACCCGGAGACCGGTAGGAAGACCGTTCGGGTCAACGGCGGCGCCATCGTTCGCCCGATTGATAATCGCTTGAGGACTCGCTCCGAACTGTAAACCGACGGGGACGCTAACCGAGAGAACGGGAACGCTAGTATCCACGGCACTGAACTCGCTTCCGTCCGCGAATCGAACGCTATTCGCCGTGGTAGCGAGAAAAGAACCGCCGATGTTCAATCGGGCGTTCGCCCCGAAAATAATCCCGTTCGGGTTGATCAAAAAGACATTCGCCGTACCGTTCGCGCCGATCGTGCCGTCAATCCGCGAGGCCGAAGTTCCCGTGACGCGGTTGATAATATTCGTGACCGTCGCCGGGTTGCTAAAGTGAACGGTCTGTCCGGTCGGGATGGAAAATTCTCGAAAGCTGTGAAAGAGGTTCGTTCCGGCTAAGACTCCCCCCGTCACCTCGGTTCGATCGCCGCTCGTTTCCACCCGTGTCGGTACGCTCCCATCGATCGTGACCTGTGCTACGGCCGCGCCCGTAGTGATGCCGAGGGATAACAGAATTCCAGGAACCGATCGATAAACGGTTAATCTCATGAAGCTTGCAAAACGCGACGTATCACCACTGTAGCCGACGGACTCGCGGGGGGAATTCAAAGCGGATGATAGAGACGTTGCCGATCGCGTCGCGAGGGGATTGAATCGGTTTTTGATAACTGTCTGTTTCGAGACGGAATCGGACTTTCCAGAATGGATAGCACCCTCTGGAAAATTCTCGATCCTCTGACAACAAAAGGAATTTTCTGACTACCGCCCACCTCTCCTAAAAAATCGAGAGTGACCTCGCTCCCTTACCTCCGATCGTGCTTGTGAATACATCTCTCCAAGGATCAGGATATCCCCGTTTCTAACCTAGCGGCACTCCCAGGCCGATTTAATAACAAAGCAATGGTATATTACACCGCCAATTATTATTCTCCGTCGATAGTTGTTGTCTTGAAGCGGGGTTCGCGCTAACCGGCGCGCTGGCAATGGAAACCGATGCGGACGAAAGGATGAGAGTAGCGACTAGGGCGACAGATCTAGCGAGATTCATAACCGGCTCCAAGTAGGGATAACTGCTTCTTCCAATGAATTCTAGGTTAATTGTAAGCGAGGATTCCGAGAGCATCTTCGGAGGATACGCTGAAATTTTCGAGAGGGTTTGCCTCGGACGCTCTCGTGCAAGTACGGGGGCGATCGTATCCCCTGACACGATTTTTCGGGGAGGATAGGGCGAGAATCGACTACCAGCGAGGATCTCGCTCCAAGAGGCGCGCGGCTTCTTCGCTCGGTAGCGGTTTCGAGAAATAGTATCCTTGCCCGTACTCGCAATCGAGCGATTTTAGGGTATTCATCTGCGCCTCTGTCTCGATTCCCTCGGCAATCACGTCCAGATGGAGATTATGCCCCAGGGTAACGACGGTACGCACGATCTGTAGGTAGCGATCGCTATCATCCCCCTCGTGCAGACGACGCACGAAAGATTGATCTACCTTCAAGGTATCGACCGGAAAGCGGTGTAGGTAACTGAGATTCGAGTACCCCGTACCGAAGTCATCGATACTGAGGCGCAATCCCAGGCCTTTGAGTTGGGTTAATAACTCGATCGCCTCCTCGACATCGTTCATCATCATACTCTCAGTAATCTCTAATTTCAAGCTATCCCGATCGATTCCTTCCTCTTGTACGATTTTCTGGATCTGGGGGACGAGATCCGGTTGACCGAACTGACGGCTGGAGAGATTGACGCTCACGATCGGTGGCGGATTCATCTTATAAAGCTCGTGCCATTCCCGCATCTGTCGGCAGGCCGATCTTAAGATCCACTGTCCGAGGGGAACGATGATACCGGTTTCCTCGGCGATCGGGATGAACTGGCCGGGAGAGATAAACCCCCGTTCCGCGGACGGCCAGCGGATCAGGGCCTCGAATCCCGCCAGTTTCCCCGTCCGTAAAGAGACGATCGGTTGATAGTACAGTTGGAATTCCTGGCGATCGAGCGCGCGGCGTAACTCCGTCTCTAGCTGTAGTCGAGCCTCCGCCTGCCGTTTACTCCGGGGGGTAAAGATCTCGTGGCGGCCTCCCCCCTTCACCTTGGCGGTTCCCATCGCGATATGGGAATTCCGCAGGATCTCCTCGGCGCGGAAAGTCCGATCGAGCGGCCCGATCGCGATCCCGATACTGGCCCCGGCGTACACCTCCCGATCTTCCCAGGGGATCGGCCGGGCGAGCGCTTCCTGGAGATCCCGGGCCAGGGTGACGGCGCGATCGCCCTCCGATGAGAAAAACCAGATGGCGAATTCATCCCCCCCGATCCGGGCCAACCGCTCCCCGGAGTGGCAGATCTCCCGCAGTCGTCCGGCGATGGTCAGGAGAACCCGATCGCCCCCCCGGTGTCCCAATCCCTCGTTAAACATCTTGAAGCGATCGATATCCAGGAAGAGGACGGCGATCGACCGCGGGCGTTCGGGCGAGCTTTTTCCCCGTTGTCGTTCCAGATCGCGGACGAGCGCGCGGCGGTTCGGTAAATCCGTCAACGAATCGTGATAGAGACTGTAATAGGCTTTCTGTCCGAGAACGATCGCCCCGGTCAGGATCGCTCCCAGAGCGGGCGGGATCGCCGGCAACCAGAGCGCGCCGGAGAAGGCGAGAACGCAGATTCCCCAGAGGCCGCCGATCGCCAGCGCCATTCCCAACACCCAGGAGAGAGGCCGCTCGCGGTAACGGACGATGACCCCCCCGACTAACGACCAGCCCAAGATCCACAGCCATTCCCCCCATTCGGGCAAAAACCGAATCGGTTTCTGTCCCGCGAGAACGCTATCGAGAATCCCGGAGATCATCTGCGCGTGGATGATCACGCCGGGCATCAGATGGGTGCGGTTTTCTTCCGCTCCCGATCGATCCGTCGCGGGAGGGGAGATCGAGCTATAGGGCGTGATAAACAGATCTTTCACGCTAGGGGCGGTATAGCCGATCAGGACGATCCGATCGCGGATCAGGGCGGGATCGACTTTGCCCGCTAACAGATCGCTCAAACTCACGCGGTCGGCGACCCGATCGGCCGAGCGATAGCGCAGGAGCGTTTGCCAGCCGAGGGCTTCCGTCTCGTCCAGCCGGTACCCGCCGGCGGCCGGGGGCAGATCCGGGAAAACCGCGTCGCCGATCGTCAGCGCGTCCGGGGTGACTCGTAAAGGACCGCGCTCTCCGAGATACTGTAAGGCGACCCGCAGGGCGAAGGATTGATATTTTTCCCGCTCCGAGAGTTCGACGTAGAGGAGATAGCGTCGGATCGCGTTATCGACATCCACGAGCAGATCGCTAAAACCCACTCGATTTTCCGGGACGATTTCCGGGGGGAGTACCCGATCGCTCTCCCGATCGCCTCCCTTGCGGATCGCGATCACGTTCGGGGCGGCTAATTGTTTGTATAGGCTCTGTATACCCGATGATTGGGGCATATCCCGATGGATGTCCAATCCGATGACTTTCGGTCGGTGTTCCTGAAGTTTTTCGATCGCGCTCGCCAAAATTCCATCGGGTAGGGGAACCGTTTTCACCTGTCGCAAATCCGCCTCGGAAATGCCGACGATCAGGAGTCGGGGATCGGCCGGACGTTCCCCCATCAGGAGGACCAACCGATCGAACGTCGCTAATTCCAGAGATTGTAAAACTCCCGTCTGTCTGACCCCGATCGTGGCCGCCGTCACCACCAACGCGATCGCCCCCGCGGAAAGAAATCCCCCCGCTCGTCGGCCCGCGGAGATCTCTGTCGAGAGGAGGGACGGGAAAAGAAACTTCCACCCCCGGAGATGACCGGCACGCGCTCCCCCGTCGGGCGAACCCTTCTCGCGATCGGGAGCGGATTTTGCTTTACGTGTTTTCACGGTGATTGTCAGGTATCGTGTTTACTGAATTCGGATTTTTCTCGACGCGATAAATTTTCCCGACGGGGATTCGAGAACCGAAGCCGTTCGGGTACGGGTCTCGCCTTTTCCGGGGAAATAACGCGCGGGGAAGGTTCGCGCCCCGTCCTATCACCCGACGACCGTACCTCTCGGACCCGATCGGGCCCGCGTACGGTCCGCGTCCCCTAAATTCAAGATAACCGATCGCGTCGGCGATGGAAGGCGTTCGAGAAAGGGGGACGATCGGGGTGTTAGACGGAGTATCGACGATCGAATCCCCGCGCGGATACCTAGACAAAAATTTTTCTAACCGTTACAATTGTAAGGAATAGAAAATATCAATAATTCGACTATTTTAACTTAAGTTTAAGACGAAGAAGATTTTTCACACCCGAAACAAAACAGTAGTCAGGAAAACGGAGAGCGATCGATCATGTTCGAGCGGATAAATTGGCGGCTAACCGGTAGGGGGTTGCTCGCGATCTCCCTGATCGGGAGTACCCTCCTTCTCGATATAGAGGGCGTTCGAGCCGATCGGACGCGGAACGACACGACCGCCCGCGGCTGGCCCACCCGTCGGGTCGGGGGAGGTTCGCGCACCGGTTGTTTACCCGATTCCCGTTTCTGTTCGACGGTGATGGCGCTGGTTCCCGATGGCTTACTCCGCACGACCAAAGCCTCGCCCACCCTGTTATTCTATCTACCGTCGATCGCCAATCCCCGGAACGCCCGGCTGGAATTCGTGCTTCGCGACGAGAACGATCGATTGGTCTACGAGAAAATCTTTACCTCTAACGGCGAGGCGGGAATTCTAGAGTTCGCGCTCGACCCGTCGGCCACCTTCGCGGGACTGGAGAGCGATCGAACCTATCAGTGGTATCTCTCGATCGTTCGCGATCCGAGCGATCGCGCTCGCGACGAGGTGGTGGAAGGATGGATTCAACGGGTTCCCCTACAAACGACCCTCGCCCGTCAGGTAGAAGCCCTATCCCCTATCGATCGGGTCAAATGGTACGAGAGCGAGAATCTCTGGACGGAAGTATTGAGTGAACTGGCGAAATTAAAACAATCTAACCCCGAAAACGAGCAAATATCGCGACTATGGCGGGAAGCGATCGCCGCTCTCGCCCTTCCTCCCGGATTCGGGGACTCCGTGAAGGATAACCTGGAACTCCCCCGATCGCTCCCGGTAGAAGAGACCCGATAACGCGGGTTTTCCCTCACGAGTAAAAGAGCGATCGCCAGAAAAACTTGGGTAGGGCGAGCATCCGTCGCCAGCGCCAGGGTTCCTGATAGAGACGGTACAGCCACTCCAGATGGTTCTCCCGGAAAAAACGGGGGGCGCGTTGTTTCGTTCCCGACCAAACATCGAAACTCCCCCCCACCCCGATCCAGATCGCGTCCGGGACGAGCGATCGATGCTCTCGTATCCAGTATTCCTGACGCGGCACTCCCAGACCGACGAGAATCAAACGGGGTTGTTTATCTTTCAAGACCTGTAGCCATTCCTCGCTTTCCGCTTCCGAGAGATAGCCGTGATTGGTGAGCGCGTACAGTTCGGGAACTCTTTTCCGCCAGATTTCCGCCGCCAGTTCGGTGATTCCGGGTTTTCCCCCGAAAAAGGCGATCGGGCATTCCTCGCCCCGTTGTCCTAACTCGACGATCAAGGATTCCGCCAATTCTATCCCCGGACACCTTCTCTGTTTCCGTCCCCGCATCTTTAGATAGATGACAATTCCCGCCCCGTCGGGTATGACCAGATCCGCTTCTCGGATGATCCGCGCCACCTCGGGATCTTTCTCTCCCAGCATGGCCATCTCGGCATTGATGGTGACGACGTGGGAACCGCTCCCCGAAAAAGAGCGATCGAGCAACCAACGGGGATAATCATCGAGTAGATGGACGGGTAAACCGAGAACGGAATATTTTTTAGGTGCTTCTATCATATTTCGATGATCGATCGGGACGAATTTTTTCCGAGCGCGTCTTCTAGATGTTTAATTAGCGTTTCTCGGGGGAGGGGACCGCGGAGGTGAGTCCAGGGGAGAACCTGTTCGAGTCGCCACGGTTGATGAACATAGTAATCTAGAGGGGGGATTTTTCTGCGAAGTTCCTTGAAAGCGCGCTTGTAGGAACCGATCGAATCGCCGTAGACGCGGGTGAGTTCCAATAGCGGGGTCAAGCGTCGATCACCCCTCGATAAGAGCGCTTGAATGACCGACCAATTATAACTTTCCGGACGGAACTCGATCCCCTGTTTCCCGAGTTGTTTCTCTAGATACTGTAATCGTTTTTTGGCGATCGAATTCACTCCGAACCATTGAAACGGGGTATGGGATTTGGGGACGAAGGTACTGCATCCGAGAGATAATCGCAGTCCGGGGGCGGATTTTTTCACCTGTCCCATCATCTCGATCGTTTTCTCGATGTCCTCGTCCTCCTCTCCCGGAATCCCCACCATCCCGTAGAATTTAATCCCTTTTAACCCTCCGGCTTTAGCGTTGACCGCCGCTCGAATAATCTCCTCGTTACTCAGTTTTTTATTAATTATCTCCCGTATTCTCGGTGAACCGCTTTCCACGGCGATGGTGATCGATTTCGTGTCGTGACTCGCGAGGATTCCGGCTAACTTTTCCGTGACGGTGTTGGTTCGCACCGAGGCGATCGATAAGCGGATTCGATCGTGTTCCGGCCGCGCGAGATAATCGAGGAGAGCTTCAAATTCGGGGTGTTGGGTGACGGAAGCGCCTAGTAAACCGATTCGATCGGTCACTTTCAGCCCTTTTTCGATCGCCGGGATTAGAGAATCGATACTCGCCGTCCGAAACGGTAGCGTCAGGTAACTCGCCAGACAGAAACGGCACATTTCCGGGCAACTTCTCACCACCTCCACCATGTAGATATTTTCCCAGGCGGCCTTTTCCGTTACCACCGTGGACGCGGAGAGAGTGTTCCCCCGATAGGTTTGTTTCTGCACGAAAGGAGGAATATCACTACTAACCGGGAGGATCGATTCGATTTCGCCCTCTCCGTCGCGGTATGTTACCTCGTACAAGCTCGGAACGTAGATTCCGGGGACGCGCGCGAGATGGTGTAGTTTTGTCTCTCGATCGGCCCCTCTGACTTCCCGATAGGCGTTAATAAAATCATCGAGGAGATTTTCCCCGTCCCCGAGGAGAATCACGTCGAAAAACGCCGCGAACGGTTCCGGATTGGCGGTTAAAACCGGGCCACCCCCGAAAACGAGCGGGTGACAGTCCTCGCGATCGATCGCCCGTCGGGGAATATCGAGAGATTCCAAGAGCGAGAGAATATTGACGTAATCTAATTCCCAAGAGAAGGAAAATCCCAGCAATTCGGGTTCTCTCGGTAAATTTTCTTGTATATCGGTAAAAAGACGGCTGACAGAAAGATCGCCACGGGAGGCGAGAGTCGCCCAGACGATCTGATAGCCTAAACTGGTGATCCCGACAGAATACTCGTTCGGGAAGGCGAAAATCGTCGGGATCGCATCGGCATCGGGAGAAGCGGGCGTGAAAAGCAGTTTTTCGTCACTAAAAACGGTCATGGGAGGGAGGAGTCAGGAGTCAGGAGTCAGGAGTCAGGAGGCAGGAGGCAGGAGGGATTCGGGAAATTAAAACCCGCTATATAACAGAAAAGTAATTTGGAGAAGATAAATCGAGATTTTATCGGATTTTTAGCTTTTTCTGGTTTGATTCTTTTTCACCGCCGAATCTGGCTTCTTCAATCGCGAAAAATATCGGTTTCCCGTATAGGGGTAACGATCGATACGGGAAGCGGTATTTCTATTATCTCTTATCCGTCTCGTCTCCTACACGGGGGCGGAACGACCGAAAACGCGACGCTCCCACCAGATGGTAACACCGTTACGGGGATCGGTTCCGTAGCGCGGGGTAATGCCGTAGAGTTTTCCGACGGGATAGCCCGCTACCTGGCCGATCTCGTCGTATAAACGCTGTAAATCGAAGCCGCGGGGGTCACAATGGGGAGATTTGCCCTGATCGAGTAGGAAACTATCGGCCGCGTAATGGCTGATAATTTCGGGAAATTGTCCCGCTTGGAGAGCGGCGTAGAGATAGAGTTTCGCGGTTTCCCGGTATTGATAATCGGTGTAGCCGGGGAGTCCTTTCAGGTTTCCCGTCGTATCGCAGTGAGAACCTTCTAGTTGAACGATCTCGACATTAACCGAGGAAGCGACGCGTTTATCCCTTTCCTCGAAAACGGGACGTAAGCGATCGCAGGTTTTATTCGCGCTCTGTCGGCAAATCTCTCGCGTGGCCCATAACGCGGCCGTTTTCGCGCCGTCGAAGTAGTGGGTGGGCATGGTTTCGGCGATACTCTCGAATTTTCCCTCGGAACTGGCGTTAAACCACATCCGGCTTCTGCGCTGTAACTCTTTCGGTGATCGATAACTCGTGGGTACGTCTTTTAAAGCGTCGGAGAGAGCGGCTGTTCGGATGTTTTCGGGAGTCTGTCGCCAGACGGCGCGCGCGAGTTGATCCCGCGTTTCGGTGGGGAGTATTTCGGCGGCCTGTTCGTAATGGGTGGCGGTGGGACGGTGAGGCTCGAAAAAGGGACGGGCGATAGAATCGATGATATTCTTAACCGCGGCATTCGGCCCGCGGGGAACGTAGACATTCGGCCCCAATCCCATCGGCCCCTTCGCGTGTAACTGTTGCTCGCGAATGTTGTTGGCGCTCATATTCCACGCGGTATCGTGCAGGATAAAGCGCGGGGTTCGATCGAGGGGTACGGGATAGTTAGGAATCGGTACGTTGAGAACGTTGGCGATCCGTTGACGTTCTAAGTCTTCTAGCGTTTTTCCCGCGAGATTTAGGTCGAAATTTTCTTCAGGAATCGTCGTTTCCCGTTTTTGGATAGTGGCGATATCGGGATTGGATAAGCTCGATAGGTTGAGTTTAAAGACGACAAGGGTAACGAGCAGGGCGATGGCGAAGGGGATCAGTCCCCTGAAAAAACGATAGCGGGAGAAATCTGTCGTGAAAGCTACCGATCTATTCCTTCGATTCCGATTCATCTGAAAAATACGTTGAATAACCTTTTTTTATTTACATTTAATCTACATCACATTTTCGGGATCGGACCGCGACAGAAGGGGTAAATTTTCCTGTAACCAGCGCGCGTTTCCGGTTCGATCGCATTTCACCTCTAAAAGCCGGATTCCCTCGGCCGGTAAGGGATCGAGCCGCGCGCTCAGATCCGTCCACGATTCGATCGAGTGATATTCCACGTTATAGGTGGCGCACAGTCGGGAGAAGTCGATATTCTGGGGAGTGGCGAAAAATTCCTCGAAAGGATGCTCGAATTTGGCGATCGGTAACATCTCGAAAATGCCGCCCCCGTTGTTATTGATGACCACGATCGTTAGGGAGCCTTTAAAGTGATTTTTGAGCAAAAAGCCGTTCGTATCGTGTAATAGGGCTAGATCGCCCGTTAAAAGTACGCCGGGACGATTTTTATACGCCATTCCTATGGCTGTCGAGAGGGTGCCGTCGATCCCGTTCGCGCCGCGGTTGAAGTGGGGGAGGAGGGATCGATCGTTCGCCGTCCAGAACCATTCGGCGTGTCGGACGGGCATACTATTGGCGATAAAGACGGGGGTTCGCGGGGGAAGATGGCGCGAGAGTAAGTAGGCGACTTTGGGTTCGATAAATTCGTCGGTTTTGGCGAAAATCCGCTCGATTCGTGTTCGGGTGGTTGTATCTCGATCGAGCCAGCACTGACAGTATTTCGAGTTTTTTCCCGATCGATCGGGTAAAGATCCGGCGAAATTCTCTACCGTAACGCGAAGATGTCGGGTTTTCCCGTGGAGAGCGTCGAAATTATCGGGATCGCTATCGATAATCCAGCGGGGGAAGTCTTTTTCTTCTAACCACGATCGCAGTTCCTTACTGGTGGGAAGTTCCCCGATTTGGATCGCGACTTCGGGGGTTAATTCCTCCCGGATTTCCCGGTGACGTAGGAGTAAATCGTAGGTGGTGACGAGATGGGGAAGGAGTGACGCGTGATTCCGTACCGGGGAGAGCGCTTCGGCGAGAACGGGGTATTGTAGAGATCGGGAGATTTTGGCGATCGCTTTACAGTAGGTTTCTGGATCGCCTGTCGTGGCTACACCGGCGATAATGATTCCTTTTTCGGGGAAATCGGGGATCTGTGTGGGTTTTACTCGTTCGGATACCGGATCGGGGGAAATATGTCCGAAAAAATCCGATTCATCCAAGATCGATTCTAGAGCGCCGGTTTCGAGATCGGGGGTGGGAGCGAGGGGATCGCGGAAGGGGAGATTGAGATGGACGACTCCGGGGGTGGGATAGCGAGATCTTTCCCACGCGTGGAGGAGAGTTTGCCGGAGATAGCGGAGTCGATCGGGTTTCGGACTCGGACAGCTAATTTCGGCCTGCCAGTTGGGATAATCAACGTAGAGCTTGATCTGATCGATCGTCTGTCCCGCGTGACAGTGGCGGTTTTCCGGGGGGCGATCGGCGGTTAGGATTAATAAGGGGACTCTACTTTCTTTGGCCTCGATCACCGCGGGATAGAAATTCGCGGCCGCGGTTCCGGAGGTACAGACGAGCGCGACAGGTTTACAGAGTTGTTTCGCCAATCCTAACGCGAAAAAAGCGGCCGATCGCTCGTCGAGAACCGGAATCGCCTCTATCTTCGGATTTAGGGCGAAAGCGACGGTTAACGGGGTAGAACGCGAGCCGGGACAGATAACGGCGAGGGTTAGTCCCGATCGGGCGAGGGTTTCGGCGACGATCGAACCCCAGAGGGTGTTAAGATTGCGGAAATCGAGTGTCATTCGGGCGATCGGTACCTTCTAGCCGGTAAACTGAGAACGAACGGGGAAGGGGCGGGAGAGAGCGGGCGATCGGGAATCGGGGGAAAAGTCCGAAAATGTCTTTCCCGTAAAAGATCCTTAAAATCACTCCCGTTCCTATCATAAAGGATAGTGTCCGTAGAGAGAAATTAAAATCAAATTCGTTAGCTTGTGTAAGAATTTTTTCCTGAAAAATTATCGTCATCGATCGCTAGGAAGAGAAAGTTTAGTGAGAAGAAAAATTTTCCGATAAGCGCGGTAGATGAGAGAAGCGATGACGGCGATCGAGAGATTATAGAGGGGTATAGAGCCAAGAAAAACGAGATCGATCGCCAACCTTTTCTAGAATAATGAAAAAAATTTTATCCGGTATCGTGGGTTGGGTTGACGCTAGAAAACCCAACCAACCGAGGTTTCGTCGATCGACCGAAAAATCTTCTCGCGGTTTTCGCGGGGAAAGAAGTGAAACCCAACAGCCAAGGGGTGTCGTAGTGGGTTTCGCCACCTCGACCCAACCTACCCTTTTACTCCCTCACCTCCCCATCTCGCGCTTTCTCGAATCGAGATCTTGACAAGTGAGCGGATCGCGGAGACACTCAGCTTTGGTAGCTTTTGTGAGGTTTTGAATTTTTGGTATGCGTAAGCACGTTCGACAGAAATCTCCCCTTCTTTCCCTACCCGTTTTGAGCGCCCTGGTATTGTTCGTCGGCTGTCTGCTGATCGTGGCGAACTCGGGGTTATGGATAGGGAATCAAGGGAACGAGCTAGAGCTTCCACGAGCTTTTTCTAAAATTTCTCTAGAATGTGCCGATCCCGTCCGAGAAGATCGTTCTTTTAAAGATATATCTACAGTTTTCGATTGTAAACAGTATAAAAATCTCTCGAATCGGGTGATTCCCTCCCTGGGGCTGAAAAAAGAGGATATTAGTCTCGATAGTCTGGAAAATACCGATATTCCCCCGATCGAACTCGCTCCCTGGCCGGAAATCCACCCGCGCGCGACGGTCGCGAGAGTTCCCGTGATGATGTATCACGATATAGTAGCTGAAAAGGAAGTTTTCTTCGATGTCACCCCGGAAGAACTCGAAGCCCATTTTCAACTGATCCGAGAACAGGGCGCGACCCCCATCAGCCTCGACTGGCTGATCTCTCACCTGCGGACGGGAATCCCGCTACCGGATAAACCCGTTTTACTGACGTTCGATGATGGGTACGGGGGCCATTACGAGTATGTTTACCCTTTATTGAAAAAGTACGAGTATCCCGCCGTTTTCTCGATTTATGTTAATAAAATGGCTCAAAAGACGGGCAGAACGAGCGTTACCTGGGATCAACTGAAAGAAATGGCCGCCGATCCCCTCGTCTCGATCGTCTCCCATAGTGTCAGTCACCCGCGGGATTTACGTCTTCTATCCGACGAGGATTTAAAACGGGAAGTCGAGGAGTCGAAACAGATTTTAGAAAGGGAACTCGGTATCCCGATTACCTATTTCACCTATCCGGAGGGGAAAGCGGACGATCGGGTGAAAGAAGCGGTCAAAAAAGCCGGTTATCGGGCGGCTATATCCATGAACGATGCCGATGAACATTTCGCGGGACAATCCCCCGATTTACTCACGATCGGACGTTTCGGCCAATCCCGTACCGCCGAGATCGTTCCACAAGCCTGGGGAGGCGAACCCCTACCCCGTACCGATGGCGGTTTCACCTTCGCCACCGCGATTGTGAAGCGAGAGGTCGAATTTCCCAATAATAAGCTGATTTTAATCAGTGGCGGTATCCCGAAAACGATTCACGCGCCCAAACGCGGACAGGTTCCCGATATTATCGAGGGAACGGGGGCGATCGCGGCGGTAGACGGGGGCTTTTTCTCCCTCAAGGATTTAGACTCGAATACGATGATCGGCCCGGTTTTCAGTCAGAACGGCGAATTTATTCCAGGATATCGGGGAGATACGGTTAGATTAACGAATCGGCCGCTGGTGGTGATCACCGATCGCTGGGTGAAGTTTATTCCCTTCGATCCCGATCTCCACAATACTCTAGAAGGAATTAAAGCCGAAGCGATCGACGGTTCGACCGTTAGCGACGCGTTCGTGGCGGCCGCGTGGTTAGTCCGGGACAATCAACCGCAACCGACGGAATCCTTCGGCGATCTCTACGGTTTTGACGCGTACCGTCACCGCGCTTTCTGGGGCATCAATCAGGCAGGACAACCGGTGATCGGGGTAACGCGCGAACCCGTTGATTCGGTGGGATTGGGGGAACTTCTCGTCGAGGCGGGATTCCGCGACGCGGTGATGCTGGACTCCGGCGCGAGTACGTCCCTAGCCTACGAAGGAGAATCCCAAGTCGCGTACACCCCGCGGCCGGTTCCCCACGTTGTCGCCCTTTTTCCGGCGCCCCCTCCCTATCCCGTCCCCTTCTCTCACGTCGGCCTTCCCTGCGTGATCTTCCAAGATACCTGCGATCCGGCGGGAGTGGGTAGTTAGGAAAAGGTTACGGTCGCTTCTGAAAGCCCGCTTGCAGGAAATGATGGTCTAGGGTTAGCGCGACGGCGATCGCTCGTTGTTCCATGACGATAAAAGACAAACAATCGGTAAAAGAGTAGGATTTATCGTCATATTTCTGGAAATATTGCCAGCCGAGATCGAACAGATCTCGATCGATCTCGATTAGTTCTATATCGGGGCTATTCAGTAATCGATCGCCGATTTCCACCGCTTTTCTCTGTAAACCCCGGCTGTTGAAAAACGTGACCACTTCATCGAAGATGTAGGTCGTGGTGACTAAAAAAGGTCTCGATCGAGATAGCGTTAACCAGTTCGCTAGAACGGATTGATGTCTATCTTCGTTAACGATTTCCAACGCGATAATATAGCTAGTATCGAGAAAATAAATCTCGTTCATTGTCCGTAAAGATAGCGATCGGGATCGCTGGCCGCGCCGGTAACATCGCATTCGACGGGATTTTTTCCTAGATCCCAGATCGAGGGAGTATCGCCGGTCGGAGTAATAATAATTCGATCGCCCTGAAAGGAAAGTTCAACCTCGTGGCTTTTGCCGAGTAATTCTTTCGGAATTAGCAGTCCTCGGTCGGTAACTTGTAACTTCATAACCCGTATCGATCGAATACTAAGAATAGGTTAATTATAGTCGATCGCTAAAAGATACCTAACCGTGAGCGTTCGCGAAAACACCCCTCACACCGCGGGAAAAGCGTGAATTTCCCCCAACAATACCGGCCCCGGCGCGCCCGTGACCGAGGGTAAATTCCCCGAAAACCCGTTAATTCGCCAGTACGCCAAGACCGCGAAGGCGATCGCCTCTTTAAAATCCCCGTTTAATCCTACCTCGTCGGTCGTTAATATCTTGACTTTTTCACCTAGGTATGATAATAGGCGTTGGCGTAAATAGCCGAAAACACCCCTCACACCGCGGGAAAAGCGTGAATTTCCCCCAACAATACCGGCCCCGGCGCGCCCGTGACCGAGGGTAAATTCCCCGAAAACCCGTTAATTCGCCAGTACGCCAAGACCGCGAAGGCGATCGCCTCTTTAAAATCCCCGTTTAAACCTACCTCGTCGGTAGTTAATATCTTGACATTTTTGCCCAAATATGATAAAAGGCGTTGACGTAAATAATCGTTGCGCGCGCCGCCCCCGCAGAGTAACACCTCGTCCGGGAGTCGCGGTAAGAAGGTTCGGTAACTGTGGGCGATCGAGGCGGCGGTCAGATCGGTTAAGGTCGCCAACCAGTCCGCCGCGCTTAAATCGTATCCCCGCGCGTCTTCCCTCGATCGCTCTAGATACGCGGGACTAAATAACTCTCTACCCGTCGATTTCGGCGGCGATAGGTGAAAATAGGGATCTTCCAGCCATCGATCGACCAATTCCCGACAGGGGGTTCCCGTGGCCGCCCATTCCCCGTTTCGATCGAATGTTCTCTCCCCGTCGGTTAACAACTGTACGGCTAAATCGATCAGCACGTTTCCCGGCCCCGTATCCCAACCGAATACCCGCGATTCCCAGTCCTCACCTTGACGGGGAGGGAGATACGCCACGTTACCGATACCGCCGAGATTCTGCACGCAACGGGTTTTCGTCGGGTGAGAGAGAAGATACGCGTCGATTTTCGGCACTAACGGCGCGCCATGCCCGCCGATGGCGATATCCGCCGCGCGAAAGTTACTGACGGTTTCAATTCCCGTAATTCTGGCGATCGATTCCCCGCGTCCCAACTGTACGCTATAGCCCAACTTTTCCCCGTCCGGCGGCCGGTGGAATACCGTCTGTCCGTGGGAACCGATGATTTCCGCGCGCGGTTGTCCCTGTTGGATTGCCATCGCGGCGCGGGCGAACGAGAGGGCGATCGCGTCGTCGAGATCCGCCAATTCTTCCACCGATAACGCCTTTCCCGCACAGATCTCCAGAATTCTCTCCCGTAGTTCCTCGGGATAGGGATAGGTTTCCCCCGCGAGTAATTGCACCCGCGGATGATTCACATCCCCATCGATCTCGACAAAAGCGGCATCGATACCATCTACAGACGTACCACTGATTAGGCCGATCGCTAACATAAGACCTCTTGCGGAATTCAAAAATTGTCGTGTGGTTAGGGAGACAGGAGACAGGAGACAGGAGTTAGAAGTCAGAATAAAGAATTTTATAGATAAAAATCGCAAAAAATCCCTATTTAACTTGTAAAATTTTAGTTTTTGAAGTTTTTAGCCCGATAAGAACGAATTGTGCAAGAGATCTATCTAGATTAGATTTCCTCGTGACGTGGGGAGATGGGGGGATGGGGCTGTAGGGGTGGAGTTTAAGCGCCCGGAGGGGGGAGTGGGAAATCAATTTAGAGAAGATATAGTTTCGGGAAAAAATGGAGGGTTTCGAGAAATTTATTCCTCTACTCCCCACTCCCTACTCCCTACTCCTAACTCCTGTAAATACTGATATACTAGCCACAGGATTCTCAACGCCTACACCGTCCCGCTACCGGCGACTTCGAGGACTTGATTGACGAAGGCCTGATGATCGACGACGGGTTTGGAGATGTAACCGTCCGCCCCGCTTTGTTTAAGGAAATTCTCTCGATCGCCTTCCATCGCGTGCGCGGTCACGAGAATTACCGGTAGAGTGGCGGTTTCCGGGCTAGATTTGAGGATTTGGGTGATCTTGATACCATCGACCGATTTTCCCTGATAGACGCTCCGGGAGAGGGAAACATCCATCAGGATCACGTCCGCCTCGCGGGTACGGGCGACGCGAAGCACTTCCTCCACGTCTTCCGTCCCTTTGACCTCCAGGCCCCCCCGTTTGGTCAAAATTTTAGCGAACACGCGAAAATTAATCGGGTCGTCTTCTACAATCAGAACGGTTGTCATAGGGATCGATAAGCGGTAAGAGGATTATAACGATCGAGGCACCCCATCGTTTACGATTAGATCGACTTAAAACGGGAGACTCATGGCAAAACAACTCGATTTTTTGGCGCGCGGTCAAATTATCCCCACGGCTTTACATCAAGAGATGGAACGCTCCTATCTAGAATATGCCATGAGTGTCATCGTGGGGAGGGCGTTACCGGATGTGCGGGACGGGTTAAAACCGGTTCACCGACGCATTCTCTACGCCATGCACGAACTCGGTTTAACGCCCGATCGACCGTTCCGGAAATGCGCGAGAGTGGTGGGGGACGTGTTGGGGAAATACCATCCCCACGGCGATCAATCCGTGTACGAGGCGTTAGTTCGCATGGTACAGGATTTTTCTAGCCGTTATCCCCTATTATCGGGTCACGGGAACTTCGGTTCGATCGATAACGATCCCCCCGCGGCGATGCGCTACACGGAAACGCGCCTGGCGGAAATCGGCGATCGCTCTCTCCTCGCGGGGATTAGCGATACGATTGTCGATTTTACGGGGAATTTTGACAACTCCCAGCAGGAACCCGTCGTTTTACCCGCCCAACTGCCGATTTTAGTTCTCAACGGTTGTTCGGGAATCGCCGTGGGGATGGCGACGAATATTCCCCCGCATAATTTAGGGGAAGTGGTGGACGGGTTAATCGCGCTGATCGATCGACCCGATCTCGATGACGAGAAATTACTGGAAATTATCCCCGGCCCGGATTTTCCCACCGGGGGCGAAATTCTCGATACCGCGGGGATTCGCGACGCGTACCGTACCGGTCGCGGTTTGATTCCTACGCGGGGGATCGCCCGTATCGAGACGCTACGCATCGAGGCAAAGCGCCGCAAGGAGAGAACGGCGATCATCGTCACGGAACTGCCCTATCAGGTGAATAAAGCGGCGTGGATCGAGAAAACGGCAGAATTAGTCAATCAGGGAAAGATCGAGGGCATCGCCGATATCCGCGACGAAAGCGATCGGGACGGTATCCGCGTGGTGATCGAGTTAAAACGCGAAAGCGATCCGCGGGCGATTTTAAATACTTTATACCAACAAACCGCCCTACAAACGAATTTCGGGGCGATTCTCCTCGCCTTAGTCGATAATATACCCCGTCAGTTATCGTTACGGGAATTATTACAGGAATTTCTCCGGTTTCGCGAGGAAACCTTAACCCGGCAATACACCGACGAGTTAGGACAGGCGAGCGATCGCCTACATTTAGTAGAGGGGTTATTACTGGCGCTGGAAAATATCGATCGGGTCATCGACATTCTACGACACGCGCCGGACGGAACGATCGCGAAATACCGCTTTCAAGAGGAACTCGGCTGTAGCGAAACGCAGGCCGATTCGATCCTCGCCATGCCCCTACGCCGTCTGACGGGGTTAGAACGGGAGAAATTACAGAACGAAGCGGAAGAACTGCGCCAAAAAATCCAAAATTTACAAACTCTCCTCGAAAATCGCCCCGAATTCCTCAAAGCCCTGAAAAAAGAACTCCGGGGATTGAAGAAAAAATTCGGCGACGCGAGACGGACGAAAATTCGCGGACGGGAATCTGTCGGCGATAAGCGGGAAGAAAGCGGTAAAAAAGAGGCGGTAGACGGCAAAAAAGCCGATATTGAACCCCGTAAAGGTAAAGTTTCCCCGTCCCCGGAAAGTCCCGCGGCCGGGAAAGATTCGGGAGAGAAAAAACGGGAAACGACAACCCGTAAAAGTGAGGTTTCTGCGTCCGGGGGAAGTCCCGCGGCTGTAAAAGATTCGGAAGAGAAAAAACCCGAGGGAGAAGTTAAAAAACGGGAAAGAAAGGCGAAACCAGTTGTAGAAGAGACGGAAGCCCCGGTTTTAAGTTTGTTCACCCCGCAGGAACCGCCGGAAAACGCCATTCTCGTCCTAACCGACGACGATCGCATTAGTTGGACGACTCCGGACGATCGATCGCTTGTAAACGAGAATATCCTCTACCGCGAACCGATCCGACAACGGGAAAACTTCATCGTCATCCTCGATACCGGAAAAGCCTACCCCATCCCCGTCCGCGAGGTTCCCCCGAAACTCAGTCAACCGATCTACCTATCCAGCCTCCTCACGAAAACCGCTCAGAAGGAATCAGATCGCGTTTTAAACCAGTTCTTTTTATCCGAGGGTCAAAAAAATCAAGATCTGCTTTTCCTCAGCCAACAGGGTCGAATTAAGCGGCTTCCCCTCGCCGAACTGGAAGGCTTAGGGAACCGGGGATTATCCCTCATCAAACTCAAGGAAGACGATCGACTCGCTTTCGCCGTTTTCACCCGCGAGGGGCAGGATCTGGCGCTCGCCACCAGTAGCGGACGGGTTCTGCGCTATCCCGTCCGCGACGAGATGATCCCGCTTACCGGCCGCGTCACTCAGGGAAATCCCATCATCCGACTCCGCTACGGGGAACAGATCGTCGGTTGCGCGCCGATCGAGCGATCGGGTAATCTCCTCTTACTCTCGCGCGCGGGTTACGGCAAACGAATGGCGATCGATAGCCTCCGACTCTCTCAATTAGGCGATCTCGGTTCTCCCGCTCTACAATTTAGCCAGAAAACCGATTCTCTCGTTACAATGGTCGCCGCGCGTCCGAATAGCTCTATTTCTCTCCGTACCGATCGCGATCGGACACTGATCCTCGCGGTGGAAATGGTGAGACTACAAGGAAAAGATGGAACGGGCGATCGGGTGGTTCCCCTCAAAAACGACGAACGGATCGCGACCGCTAGAGTCCTCTATAATGAATGATTTACAGGGCGCGGATTCGAGATCGATCGCTTATTGACATCTTTCAATCGTGAAGAAAAGAAAAACGAATCATCGGAAACGCGACCCTCTCTGGCAAAGGGGAACCCGTTGGCTGAAATGGTTTCTCCTTGTCATTGGTGGCTGGACGCTCGTTAGTCTCGCGGTCAATCTCGCGATCCGTTTACCCGCGAACGAGAGAGGTCCGGTAGACGCGATCTTCGTTCTCGGTGGCAGTATCCGCCGGGAAATTTACGTCGCCAATCTCGCTGATCGATATCCCGATATTCCCATCCTTATCTCGCAGGGTTCTAAAGATCCCTGTATTCTCCTCCTGTTCCAGCGAGAGAAAGCCCGACAAAGTAACGTTTGGCTGGAAAAATGCGCCAATTCCACTTTCGGTAACTTCTTTTTCGGCGTACCGATCCTACAAGATTGGGGCGCGCGGAAAGTCCGGGTGATCACTTCCCCCACCCATTTACCCCGCGCCGAGTGGTTGGCGAAAATCCATCTCCAATCGCGGGGAATCGCGGTAGAAATGGATATTACCCCGGAAACCGGCGTACCGGGTAATCATGAATCCCGGCGAAAAACCGCGCTAGATGTCGCGCGTAGTCTGATCTGGGCTGTTTTCGGACAGGTGATCCGTCCTCCCTGCTGGAATGTGACCGCACTGGAAGACGTGGATTTAAAGACCTGGCAAGAGGAGGGGTTTGAATGCGAGTATCAAGGAAGGATTAAAATACCGGATTTTCACTAAGCTCTAGGGGGAAGCGATGAAGACTTGGGCGAAAGCGCTCGAAAAACCGGCGATCGAGTTTCCGAAAACCGATCTACCGGTCATATCCGGCTCGATTCCCGACGGTTTGCGGGGAAGTCTCTACCGCAACGGGCCGGGACGATTGGAAAGGGGAGGCCGAAAAGTCGGCCACTGGTTCGATGGCGACGGGACGATTCTCGCGGTACATTTTACCGAAACGGGAGCGAGCGCGGTTTATCGCTACGTGAAGACTTCCGGCTATCAACGCGAAACGGAGGCGGATCGCTATCTCTTCCCGAACTACGGCATGACCGCGCCGGGATTTTTCTGGAACAATTGGGGGAAAGAGGTAAAAAACGCGGCGAATACCTCGGTTCTCGCCCTGGAAGATCGCCTATTAGCCCTCTGGGAAGGCGGTTTCCCCCATCGGTTAGATTTACAGACCCTAGAAACTTTCGGACTCGACGATTTAGAGGGATTACGCGCCGATGAACCGTTCTCGGCCCACCCGAAAATCGACCCGCTAACGGGAGAGATTTTTAATTTCGGGGTTACACCGAGCGCGGCTACGAGGTTGAATCTCTATCGATCGAACGCGAACGGAACAATTCTACAAAAAAACACGTTCCCGCTCGACGGTCTCTCGTTACTACACGATTTCGTCCTCGCGGGGCAATATCTCGTCTTTTTCGTTCCCCCGGTACGGGTGGATCTTCTGCCGATGTTGTTCGGTTTCCGGAGTTATAGCGACGCGATGAAATGGAAACCGAATCTAGGGACGCGGATTCTGATTTTCGATCGATCTACCCTATCCCTAGTCCGGGAAACCATTACCGACCCCTGGTTTCAATGGCATTTCGGCAACGGCCGCGTTACCGGGTCCGGTACGATCGAGATCGCTTTCGTCCGGTACGAGGATTTTCAAACCAATCAGTACCTGAAAGAAGTGGCTACCGGAGAGACGCGAACCCCCGCGAGAGGAACCTTATGGCGGATCGAGATCGACCCTCGATCGGGCGAGGTCGTTAGTACGGAAAAACTACACGATCTCGGTTGTGATTTTCCCGTGGTGTCCCCCGCTCTCGTCGGTCGATCCTGGCGATATACCGCCTTAGCCGTCCACCGTCCCGACGCAATCGATACCACCTCGGAAATTCTCGGTTTACCCGCGGTTTACGATCATCAAACGGGCGATCTCTCGATCGTGGAGTTAGAACCCGACGAGTACGCGTCCGAACCGATTTTCGTGTCCGACGGTTCCGATCCCGAACGCGGCTGGCTGATCGCGGTGGTTTACAACGGGAACCGTCATAGTAGCGAGGTGAGAATCTATAACAGTCCGCGGCCGGGGGAAGCTCTCTGCCGTTTACAATTACCGAGTGTCATTCCCCCCGGATTCCACGGCACTTGGAAAGGGGAAAAAGCATAACTCCTTGTTAGAGGAGGCGGGAGGGTAAAGGTGAAAAGCGTAAGAAAGCTCTTTTCCCTTTCCCCCTTCCCCATTTCCCCAAAAACTCCCCCATCTCCCTCACCCTCTCACACGCAATACTGATTCCGTCCCTGTTGTTTCGCCCGATAGAGGGCCCGATCGGCCGCGTCGATGAGAGAGGCGGGGGTGACATCCGCGGTCGGGATCACGGTGGCGACCCCGATACTCAAGGTAATGCACGGGGCGATCGGCGAGGCGGCATGGGGATAGCGAAGCTGGCGTAGAGCTTGCTGGAGGTTGCGGGCGACCCGGATCGCGCCGTAACTATCGGTATTGGGGAGAACCACGGCGAATTCCTCTCCGCCGTACCGGGCGACGAGATCGGTGGCGCGTCGGGTGGTTTGTTTCAGGATACGCGCGACCTCCTGTAAACAGCGATCGCCGGCGGGATGACCGTAGGTATCGTTATATTGTTTGAAATAATCGATGTCACAGAGCAGGAGAGAGATGGGGGCGCGCTCGCGACCGAGGTGGGGCCATTTATAGTCGAGATAACCGTCAAAACAGCGCCGATTGGCGATATCGGTCAGTTCGTCCACGAGAACTAGGTCTTGTAGATCCTCGTTGATCTGTTGTAGGTGGTGGTAGAGTTCCGATTGTTGGATAGCGATCGCTAACTGGGCGGCCAGTCGATCGAGCGAGTCCGCCTCCAAATCCTGCCAGTGCCGCGGCCCGCGACAATGATGGGCGATCAACAGCCCCCAAACCCGTTCCTGTTGGAAAATGGGAACCACCAGCACCGCGCGCACCTGTAGTTGTTCCAGTAATTCCAAATGGTACGCCGCTAGATCCGCCTCGCGAATATCGGGAATCGTCTCGACTTTTCCTTCCCGGTAGTTCCCGTCGTCGGTTCGGACGAAATCCGCGGACGGGATCTGTCGATCGAGAATCGTCATCTGACCCGGCGCGACCGATTCCGCCACCACCAGACCGCCCCCGCTCGCTTGAAAACGGTAAATAATCACCCGATCGGTTCGCAGGAAATCCCGCACTTCCGAGACGGTGGTATCGAGAACGGTTTGCAGGTCGAGGGATTGACGTAGGTGTTGAATGATGGTATTGAGTCGCCGTTCCCGTTCGGTCTGTTGCTGGCGCAGACTCTCGGCCCGTTTCCTCCGGGAAATATCGACGACCACCTTGAGAACGTATTGTAAGTTCCCCCGATCGTCATAGATCGGCGAGGCCGTCACGTTCACCCATTGCACTCTCCCGTCCGCGCGCGAATAGCGTTTCTCGCTGGATACCGTCCCGATCTCTCCCCGCCACAGTCGCTCGTTAGCCATCTGGCTCGCGGGCCGATCGTCCGGGTGGGTCAGGTCGAGATAGGTCATGTTCTGAAGTTTCGCCTCGCTATAACCGACTAGCTCCTGAAATCGCTGATTAATCTTAATAAATCGCCCCGAAACGTCTAGAACCCCGATTCCCGCCGTAGACTGCTCGAATAACCCCCGGAACATGGCCTCGCTACTCTGTAATTCCAGTTCCAAACGTTTTCGGGCGGTAATATCGGTAAAGGAGGTGACGGCCGCGTGGGGCCGATCGAAGTCGGCGGTTAACAACGGCTGGGAGTTAATCGAGATCCAGGTTAGATGACCGTCCGGTTTATACACTCCCATAATGACGTTCGAGAGCGGTTGGCCGGTTCGCAGGGTGACGATCGCCGGATGCTCCTCCGGGGGGAAGGGGGAACCGTCCTCGCGGATCGATCGCCAATGGGGATCGAGGGAACCGCGTCCCATCATCTGCTCGCGCGTGAGTCCGAGAATTCTTTCCGCGCTGGGATTACAGGCGATAATTTTCCCGTCCGCGTCCTGAAAGACGATTCCCTCGGCCATCGCCGCGATCAGCGATCGATAGCGTTCCTCGCTCTCTAATAGGGCTTCCTCGACCCGCTTGCGTTCGGTAATATCGAGAATATACCCGTGCCAGAGAATACTGCCGTCGTCGAGGGGTTCCGGTTTCGAGTTCACTTCCAACCACCGTAACCCCCGTCGCGGCAGGATCACCCGGTACTCGTCCCGATAAAGTTCTAGGGTTTTGGCGGATTGTTGGATACTGGCGATCACGCGGGGTAAATCGTCCGGGTGTAACCGTTGTAGGACGATATCCGCGTCTTTCTTCAGTTGGTCGGGGGTATACTCGTAAATCGCGTCGATTCCCTCGCTCGCGTAGGGGATCGTCTTGTGACCGTCCGGATGGATACGGAATTGACAGATCGCGCCGGGAACTTGCTCGGTGAGTTTCCGCAAAACCCTTTCGTACTCCTGTAGTTCCCGGTTCACGCGTTCGCGTTCGGTAATATCTTCAAAAATATACAGCCGACCGAAGTAGCGATCGTCCGCTTCCCGGATCTGGCAGGAGAAGCGACGGATGATCCGACCGTCGGTAAAGGGGATCTTATCCTCGACGATCACCCGATTCTCTTCACTCTGCAAGGGTTTACAGGATTCGACAAAGGCGGGAAGATCGGCGAGTCGGGGAATACAATCGGGGATAACGTCGTTATTTTTTAATTCTCCCAGTTTCATGCGGGCTTCCAGATGTTCTAATCCCCAGATCTCGCAAAAACGATGATTGAAGTACAGGATCTCGTCGGTACGGTTATCGACGACAAAAAACGCCAGCGGGGAGGTATCCGTCATCGATCGCAGGAGCGCTTCTTTCCAGCGTAATTCCTCGCTCTCCCGATAACAGGAGCGTTCTAAAAAATCCTGACGCTCCCGCATCTCCCGCTCGCGCTCGCGGGTTTCGCGTTCGAGGCGCTCTTGCCAGAGGGATCGATCGAGGACGATACCGGCCTGAACGGCGATATGATTCGCGAGTTGCTTCTCTTCCTCCGTCCACTGTCGGGGGGAGCGGCACTGGTGCGCGATCAGCAGACCCCACAGCAACGGTTCCCGAGAATTATCGACCAGAACGGGAACGACGAGATTGGCTTTTACCTGAAGGGGTTCGAGTAATTCCCGATAACAGGGGTGAATCGGATTGGTTTCCAGGTCTTCGATCGCCCCGATCCGTCCATCACGGTAATATTCTTCGCATTTCTCCTGAAAACAGGGATCGTGAATCGATCGGCCCGATAGGGAACTCCATTCGCTATCGACGGACTCGGCCGCGATCACCCCGTCTCCTTCGGGTAGGAATCGATAGACGATCGCGCGATCGCACGACAGGATTTCCCGCGTCGCGCTCGCGGTTCGATCGAGAATTTCCACTACATCCGTAGCTCGATGTAGTTGGATCGCGAGTTCCGTCACCCGTTCCAACCCGGTTTTCGCGGTCGATCCGGAATCCCTCGGCGATAGTTTTTCCATAGATTTACCGAAAGATTCCGACCGTAACTCGCGCTGGCGAGAATTCTTCAAATCTCTTCATATATTTGTAGGATATCCCCCTCCCGTCACCCGATCGCTTACTATTTAGAATACCCTTAATGCCCTCTCGGAATTGCCACGCGAACCGCGAAATTCCCCGTCGAAGAAAAAAATCGCTCTCTCGATCGAGATACACGATCGCCATTCCCCAACCTATCCCCCGAAAAGACGAGTAAACGTTCATGAACGCTATCGTACCGATCTCCACATTATTTATCGGAATTAATGGCTTTATCGCCTTCTTTCTCTCCTATCTCGTCGTGATGGAGCGATCGAGTACCCGAGTCTGGCACGGCGAATCGAGCGCGGACGTGGCGAAACAGCCGGATTATCGGGAAAATCCCAATCCCGTGGCCGCTGTTGTCGAGAGTTTCCTAGAAAAGTCCGTCCCGAAAAAATCGATCGATGACGGTATCCTCCAGCGAAAGGTTCGAGCGTTCGGCAATTTTATCGAATTCGTACCGATCGCCCTACTTATCATCCTCGTTCTAGAATTCGCCAACGCTCCCGCGGCTTTACTCTGGTTATTAGGGAGTGCCTTAACGAGCGGTCGCGTCGCGCACGCGTGGGGACTGATTACAACTTACGGCCCCTCTCCGGGACGCGCCATAGGTTTTTTCCTAACTTGGTTCGTGTATCTACTGGGTTCCGGCGCTTGCGTTTACTATGGACTTACGGGAGTTTTAGGGTAACGAGTCGATTATGTCCGCTCTGGAGAATTCGATCGCCGAGTACGCGAAAACCGCCCTAGAGCGGCGGAAAACTTGGTATTCTTCCGTAGCGGGGGATTATCACCAGGTAAGACCCCGTTACCCGCGGGAAATTATCCGTCAGGTCATCGAGATAACGGGATTGTCCGATCGATCGAACGTTTTAGAGATCGGCTGTGGGCCGGGTACCGCGACGCTAGACTTCGCGAAATCGGGTTGTTCGATGACTTGTTTGGAACCCAACCCGGATTTTTATCGATTCGCGAGCGAGAATTGTCAACCCTATCCGCGGGTGAAAATTCTCAATACTTCTCTAGAGGAATGGCCGATCGAAGTCGGAGCTTTTTCCGCGGTGATCGCGGCGAGTTCCTTTCACTGGATACCGAAAGAGATCGCCTATCCGAAATCCGCGGACGCGTTAGAAGAAAACGGTTTTTTAATCCTTTTATGGAATACACAATTACAACCGAAATACGAGATCTATCAACGTTTAGCGGCGGTTTATCAACAGTACGCGCCCTCGCTCGATCGCTACGAGGATAACGCCACGCGAGCGGGGATCTTTCGGGAATTCGGGGAAGCGATCGAGAACTCCGGACGATTTCAAAAAGCGATTTACGGGCAAATAGAATCGACCGTTACCTACTCGATCGAGGATTATATCACCCTTTTAAAAACGTACTCGCCGTATATGAAATTAGAGGAGCGATCGAGAGAGGATTTATTTGACGGGATAAGGGATTGTCTCGATCGAGAGTTCGAAAAAAATCTAGAACTCTCCTTTATTTCCGCTTTTCAAATCGCCCGAAAAAGTGAGAACGATTAGCGGGAAGATAATCGGTTACTCATGGCAAACTACCGCTTCGATTTTGCCTCCCGCCTCCCGCCTCCTGAACCGTTAACGATTCGATCGAACGGGATTCAACCAGTGTAAGATCTCCTCTTTCAAGCGGGAATTATCGCGCGATAAACCCTGCTTAATCCACTGGCCGAGCGCGTCGAGAGGGGTAAAAATCTCGCCGGTTTGCCACTCGATATCTTGACTCAGAGGGGTGAGATGATTTCCCGGTAGGGTACGCAGGGCGATCAGGTCGTTAAAGCGTTTTTTCAATAAAGGATTTAATACCAGCGTCTGATCGATCGAGTCATCTTGAAAACGGATTAAAAGATTCCGACGGATCGCGTAATCCTGATAGATAATCTCGTTGGTTTCTTCCGGGGAAGGGGTGAATTCTAGATTAAACGTCGTATCGATCTGTAGGGGTTCGAGAAAAGGAATCGCGCGACGGACGGGATAATTATTAAAAGAAATCAGAATATTTCCCGCTCGATCGACCTCGTACAAACTGCCGATCAACAGGTGTAACTTACAGCCCATACTGTGGCCGATACCGTACACCGGGAGATATCCCCCCGGCAGGAGATGACGCGCGCGCAGACGTTCCAGTAAATTCTCGAATCGGTTCAGAACGCTTCTGGCGATCGAGCGGTGGTCGAGAGTATTGACAAAAGGGGTGGCGACGATCGCGTAACCGGCCGAGCCGAGATTTTCCAATAACCAGCGATAGGTGACATTCGGGGCCGTGGCCACGAAAGCCCCCCCTAAAAAGTGGATAATACCGATCGGTTGCCGGGGAATCCAGACCCAATTTCCCGAAATCTCTTGCCAGTTCATGCCCGGTGAATCTCTTACAATTAATACATATTCAATTATCTCGCGGTTTTTTCGGACCCGGTTATGACCTTACTCGATTCTGGCCAAATTAGCGCGGTAGCTTTCGCGGTGGGAACCCTGGTTTTCACCGGAGTCCTTGCCTGGGCGGTCTGGTTCGCGCTTAGAATGAAGTAGCCGATCGGGAAAAAACAACTATGGAGCTTGGCGAAAACCTAAAAATGGCTTTTTCGGCCTTGATGGCCAATAAACTTCGCAGTAGCCTGACGATGTTGGGAATCGCTATCGGTAACGCTTCGGTGATCGCGATGGTCGGGGTCGGTGAGGGGGCGCGAGATCTGGCGGCCCGGCAATTCGAGTCCCTCGGCCCCAACGTTTTATTCGTCTCCACCACGCCTCGGAATCTCCGTCGGACGATTCCCAATTCCCGGCCGTTAACCTACGACGACGCGCGGGCGATCGCCACTCAAGTTCCCTCGATCGAGGCGGTTTCTTCGGAAATTCACCGACAATACGTTTTATCCTCTCCAGAAAAAACAAGTTTTAACACGATAATCGGAGTTAGCCCGCAATATCTAGCCGTTCGGAACTATAAATTATCCAGAGGTCGATTCATCCTGGAATCCGACCTTCGGCGGGATAATCGGGTGATCGTGCTGGGAGCGGAACTCGCACGGGATCTCTTCGGCCGTCGCGATCCCGTCGGGGAGATCGTGCGCGTTCGCAACCTAAGTTTTCAGGTAATCGGCGTTTTAAAGGCGAAAGGGTCGTTATTCGAGGCGAATCAGGACGATCGGGCTATAATCCCCCTGACCACGATGGCCAATCAGGTGATCGGACGAAAATCGATTTACGGTATCGCGCTCACCCAGATCGCGGTTCTGGCTAGAGATCGTCAGAGTATGAACGCGGCCCGGTTTCAGGTGGATAATCTGCTGAGAATGCGCCATCAGGTGAAAGAGGGGGGATACGTGCGAGTTATCCCGCAAACCGCCATTTTAGAGATGACAGAAGAAACGAATAACGGATTAACGAGAATGTTGGCCTCGATCGCCAGTATTTCCCTATTGGTCGGGGGGATCGGGGTGATGAATATCATGCTCGTCTCGGTGACGGAGAGAACCCGAGAGATCGGGTTACGAAAAGCCCTAGGCGCGAGAGAGAGCGATATTCAAGGGCAGTTTCTCATCGAATCGGTGATTTTAGCTACCAGTGGCGGGATTATAGGGATAGTGATCGGAATTCAAGGGATGTGGCTGGCGGGAATTTTCGCGACGCTGACGACCGGTATTTCGATCCCGGCGATCGTCGTGGCGATCGGGGTTTCCAGCACCATCGGTCTGATTTTCGGGGTGATTCCGGCCCGACGCGCCGCGAAGTTAGATCCGATCGTCGCCTTGCGAGAAATGTAGGGACGGTGGGGGAAAAAGAGCGGCGATTTAATAATTAGAATGACTTTGTTTCATATTCAGAAACTTGGTAAATTCCGGCTGGAATAGTAGTTTTACCGTTCCCGTCGGGCCGTTGCGGTGTTTGGTGATGATCGCTTCGGCAACGCCCCGATCGGGGCTATCCGGATTGTAATACTCATCTCGGTATAACATAATAATTAAATCCGCGTCCTGCTCGATACTATTGTGAACGATAATATTATTGGCGATAAAATTGTGATGAGTATCGACCGTTAAATCATAGACCTCGGTTTCTCCATCCGGCTCGATGGAGATAATTTCATCCCAGTAAACATCACTGGTGGCTAGGGATTGAATTTCGGGAGAGCGAACCAGTTGACCTACTCGCGCGGCCCTCTCGCGACTTACATTCGATCGATAAAGAGACGTACCACAATATTGAGTTTCTAAGTTCGCTTGCATTTGTCGCGATGTTAACCCGTATTTTTGCATAGAAGGAACGACATAAAGCCGCCAAATATCGTTGGGAATTACATCTCGATTAGGATTGCTTTGAGAAATTTGAATATAATCGGAAATTTCTTGTAGAGATTGTTTTTTGTAATTGCCAACCGCACCGACGAGGGTAATAAATCTTTCAATGTCTGGTTTCCCGGTTATTGTTACATGATACTGATCTCGTCCTTTTCCGATTTGTGGCGATACGGATAAGCGCGCGTTAATTTCCAATCGAAGCAAAAGGGATTGTACATCTTTAGCTAATCGTATACTACTACTGCTGTAGTAAGCGATCGGTCGAAAAGATTTACTTTGAGATTTACCTTTCAGTAATTTGAGACAACCATCGGTACTCCAAAGATGACGTAAGAAAACAGCGATCGTGTCTTTAGACTGCTCGAAAACTCGATCGGGGATAAATTTTTCATACGATCGTAATCCAAAAATCCCCAATTCTTCTAACCAATTTGTAATCGGATTTTTGATTTTGTGAGTCAGGGGATAATTCGCAGTTAAATACACCTGATACCATTGACGCTCGCTATTAATCCGAGGGATCAGTCGTTCACCGAACACTTGAATAGCTAAATCAGACACTAACTCTGCTAGATCTAATTCTCTAGTCGTGTACTGAATAGTATGATGGGGTAACGTACATCCATCCCCGATTAAATGACCTAATAAAGCCACCTCCGCATTGTTCATAGTCGATGATCCTGTACTCGGTAAACAACGAGGTAAGGCGATAGCTTCTCGAATCGCTAACTCGTCCAATCGTTTCCAACCGTGAAGGGTTAAAAATTGATGGTTTGCCGTCGCTCGGATCTCGCGTCCCAATCGAGTGATTAAACGGAAAACCGGTTTCACTCCCGTGGAAAATGCCTTGGTAATGATCGCTCGTTCTAATTTCATCGTTTCTAAATTGAGAGCGAAGACCTCAAAATTCGATCGGCCGACTAAATCGCGGATCTGGACTTTCGCGCGCGTGTCGGCTAGTTCGATCAAACTATCCCCGCATAAACAACCCGATTCTCTTAAATCCGACATCATCGGTCGTTTATTATTGCGCGATTCCACGGTACGACTTAACTGGGACAGCGCGATCACCGGGGCGTGAATTTCTCTGGCTAAACCTTTCAGACTCCGGGTGATTTTCGAGAGTTCCTGAACCCGATTATCTCCTCCCCCTTCCATTAACTGCAAGTAATCGATTAAGACTAACCCTACCTGTCCCTTTTTCTCCGCTTGTAGACGACGTACCTGGGAACGCATTTGCATCACGCTAGAGTTCGAGTTATCATCGATATAAATCGGTAAACTCGATAATTTCTCCAATCCGTTGAGGAGCTTTTCCATATCGTTTTGGGGGATTCTTCCCGAACGGATTAAGTTGCTGGCGATATTCGTCTCGCTCGATAATAATCTCTGGGCTAACTGCTCTTTCGACATCTCTAGACTAAAGATAGCCACGGGCATATTTTGGCGGGCGATATTGTGAGCGATATTGATCGCGAAAGAGGTTTTTCCCATCGAGGGACGACCCGCGATAATAATCAGATCCGAGGGTTGAAAACCGCTGGTCATCGCGTCGAGATCGTAAAAATTGGTGGCGATCCCCGGAAGCGTTGTTTGCTCCTGTAATTTCTCGATTTCATTAAACGTGTCGATTAACGTGTCGCCGAGAAAAATTAATCCATCCTGCGGTCTTTTTTGGGTGAGACGGAAGATCTTTTGTTCCGATTCGTCGAAAATGTTTTCTAACTCCATCGTGGTGTCCCGCGCCAATTCGATAATCTCGCCTCCCGTGGAGATTAACTGACGGCGGACGTACTTATCCATCACCAATTCCGCGTAGCGATCGATATTCGCCGCCGATACCGTTCGATCGACCAATTGTAATAATCTCGGAATCCCCCCCACCTCGTCGAGCAGGTGATGATCCTGTAACCAACTACTCACCGTCATTAAATCCGCGGGCTTCCCCCGCGTTACCAGCGCGATCGCGGCCCGGTAAATTTCCTGATGGGAACGCACGTAAAACGCGTCGGGAACGAGAAAGTCCACGATCCGCCCCATCGCTTTCGGATCGAGTAAAATACCACCTAGGATAGATTCTTCCGCTTCGATATTCTGCGGGGGGAGAGACGGATCGCTAATCATTAGACATCTGCCCGGAATTCAAAAATGGTCGTGTGGTTACGGAGTCAGGAGTCAGGAGGGAAAGAATTTTATCGCTAAAAAGCTCGAAAAATCCTTATTTATCTCGTATAATCTTAGTTTTTGAAGTTTTTGCCCCTAAAAACGGATCGTGCTAGAGGTCTATTAAACCTCGAACGATAAACAATAACGGAAATCGATCGAGCGAAGGACGGAGCAAAGATAAGAGAGGCGGGAAAGATGGGAAAGATGGGAGAGACGGGATGATGGGGGAGGTGAGGAAAGAATTTCTAGAGATATATCCTCCTGGCTCCCGCTTCCTGCCTCCTGACTCCTACCTCACCTCTCGGCGTTTATTTGTACTTATCTATTCTAGTATGTTCGGGAAATCTCTCCAGTTACTGTTCGCCCGCTCGATCGGGAAAATGCCCCTCGCCGCGATCTTATCCCTCTGTTTTCTGGCGCAGTTGGTCGCCATCGTCGGTGTGGTGGGCTATCTTTCCTACCAGAACAACCGATCGACGATCGAGCGGTTCGCGAATAAAGTCAGCGGGGAAACGAGCCGGCGCGTGCGCGATCATTTAGATAATTTCCTGATAAGTTCCGTGAAAATCGCCCAGAACAACGCCGAGGCGGCACAAATCGGACTCTTACCGCTGGACGATTTTTCCCGAACGGGAAAGTATTTTTGGAAACAACTCCAGTCTTTCCCGTTCGGTTATATCAATTACGGTAGCGTCGAGGGCGAATTTCTCGGGGTCGAACGTCTCGATGACGGCCGGATCGTGATTAACGAGGTCACGAAAACCAAAGGATTAAGTAAACGGCACGTTTACGAAACCGATGCCGAGGGGAACCGAACCCGCAGGATCACCACGAAAAACGCCGATTTCCAGCAGGAAGCCTGGTATTTTGAAACCGTGAACGCTCGAAAACCGATCTGGAGTTCGATCTATCAGCGGGCCGATCGACCGGATGTGCTGTCGGTCTCGATTAATTATCCCCTGTTCGATCGGGAGGGGGAAATTATCGGCGTATTAGGGGCCGATCGGGTTCTCTCCCAAATCAGCGATTACTTACACCGGCTAGATCTGAGCCGGCGGGGGCGAGCGTTTATCGTCGAGCGGAACGCGCTACTGGTCGCCAGTTCCGTCCCCGAACCCCTGATGGGCCGTCGGGACGGGAAAAACGTTCGGGTTAACGCCGCCCTGGCCGACGATCCCGACATCCGGGCGATCACCCGCGCCCTGATCCACCAGTTTACGGGACTCGGATCGATCCGTTTCCCCATGCTCGGGAAATTTCAGATCGGTGGAGAGACAATTTTCGTGGAGGTGACTCCGTGGCAAGACCCGATGGGTTTGGATTGGCTGATCGTGGTCGCGATTCCCCAATCGGACTTCACGGAGGAGGTGAACCAAAATACCCGGAACGTGATCTTACTGTCCCTCGCCTTTCTCGGTTTGGCGATCCTGACCACCACCCTCACGGCCCGTTGGCTGATCCATCCCATCTCCAAGTTAAGCGAGGCCAGTCAGCACTTACAAACGGGCGATTTTCAAGCCGTGACCGTTTCCGGCAGTCGGGAAACCCGCGAACTGGCCCGCGCTTTTAACGAGATGGCCCGGGAAATGTCTTTCTCGCGCGAGCAGTTGGAATATTATTCCCGATCGCTAGAAGCGAAAGTCCGACAGAGGACGCGGGAACTAGAACGGGAAATCCAGGAAAAAGCGCTGGCCGAAACCCGATATCGGGGGATTTTCGATAACGCGGTCGAGGGCATTTTTCAAACCACCCCCGACGGCCGCTACCTACGCGTCAATCCCGCCCTGGCGCGGATGTACGGCTACAATTCCCCCGCGGAACTCCTGCGGGTACAACCCAACGCGAACGGCCGTCTCTACGTCGATCCCGATCGCCGGCAAGCCTTTCAAGCCGCGTTCGGCGAGCGGGAAACGATCGCGAATTTCGAGTCGCGCATCTATCGCAAGGATGAAAGTATTATCTGGATCGCCGAACACGCCCGCGCCGTTCGGGACGAGCAGGGCAATATCCGGTATTACGAGGGATTCGTCGAGGACATCACCACCCGCAAGACCGCGGAAGAAACCTTACGACAGGCGAAAGAAGCCGCCGAAGCCGCGAACCGGGCTAAAAGCACCTTTATCGCCAATATGAGCCACGAATTCCGCACCCCCCTCAACGCGATTCTAGGATTCTCGCGCTTGATGTTGCGGAACGCTCGACTGGGCGAAGAGGAGCGGGAAAATGTACAGACCATCGTTCGGGGCGGCGAGCATCTGCTCGCCCTGATCAACCAAGTGCTCGATCTCTCGAAAATCGAGTCCGGCAAGGTTTCCGTCGATCCCCGGAATTTCGACCTCGATCGACTCCTGAGCGACCTAGAGGATATGTTCGCCCTCAAAGCCGTTGAAAAAGGCTTACAGCTATCGATCGAAACCTTAGACCGCGTTCCCCGCTACCTGCGCGCCGACGAGATCAAACTCCGCCAGATCCTAATCAACCTCCTCAACAACGCGATCAAATTCACCGAACGCGGCGGTGTATCGCTCGTGATCGGGAGGCGGGAGGTACAGGAGGCGGGAGACAAGGGGCGGGAGCGGGAGAATACCGAGGAAACCATCTCTCCCCTATCCCCCCCGTCCGCCCCCCTCCTCACCTTCCGCGTCGAGGACACGGGGGCGGGCATCTCCGAGGAAGAGATCGCCAATCTATTCCAGGCTTTCGTGCAGACGGGTTCCGGGAAAAACGCCGGGGAGGGAACCGGGTTAGGACTGGCGATCTCGCGGAAATTCGCCCGGGTGATGGGGGGCGATCTCCGGGTCGAGAGCGTTTTAGGACGGGGAAGTGTTTTTTCCCTCACTATCCCGATCGCGGCGGTGGACGAGAGCGAGGTCGAGCGACCGCGGATCGAGCGCCGGATCGTCGGGATCGCCAACGATCGCCCCCCCTATCGCATTCTCGTCGTGGACGATCGGGCGGAGAATCGTCAAATTATCCAGAAGCTCTTGACACCGATAGGGTTCTGTGTGATGGACGTGGCGAACGGTTTGGAGGCGATCGATCTCTGGCGCGACTGGCAACCCGACCTGATCTGGATGGATCTGCGGATGCCGGTTCTCGACGGTTACGAGGCGACCCGAAGGATCAAAGCGCTCGATCGAGACCGGAAAACGGTGATTATCGCCCTAACCGCCAGCGTTTTCGAGGAAGAAAAAGCGAGCGTTCTGAGCGCCGGGTGCGATGGTTTCCTCCGGAAACCGTTTCGGGAATCGGAGATTTTCGAGATCCTGGGACAGTACCTAGACATCGAGTACCGCTACGAGGACAATTCCCCGGACAAGGCCGTAACCCATCCCGGAGAAAGTGATACATTGAGGGAAGAATCCTTAGCGGACTTATCCCGCGAACGGATCGAAGCGTTAATTCGAGCGGTGCGTCACGCGGATCTGCGATCGATCGAGCGGTCGATCGAGGAAATCCGGGCAGAAAACGCCCCATTAGCGGCAACCTTACAAAATCACGTTCATAATTTCGAGTACGAGTTACTACTAACCTTTTTATCCTCCGGTCTCTCCCTAGAGGAAAAAAACCTGTAGCGAGCGATCCCCACTCCGGCCTCCCGGCCCACTCCGCGAAAAGAATGAATTCCCCAGTTCTTGAAACCAACCAAAGCAATATCCTGATCGTCGATGATAATCCCGCGAATTTACGTCTATTAATCGATATTCTCGGACGCGAGGGCTACCAAGTCCGCCCCGTCCCCTCGGGAAAACTCGCGCTCGCCGCCGCCCGCGGTCTCCCCCCCGATTTAATTCTTCTCGATATCATGATGCCCGACCTCGATGGCTATCAGGTCTGTCGGGAACTCAAAGCCGACCCGAGTACACGGGATATCCCGGTCATTTTTGTCAGCGCTATCAACGAGGTGATCGATAAGGTAAAAGCCTTTCAAGTCGGGGCGGTCGATTACATTACCAAACCCTTCCAGATCGAGGAAGTCCTCGCGCGCGTCGATACCCATTTAAAAATCTGTTCCCTCCAGAAAAATTTAGCCCGACAGGCCGAACATTTAACCGACGCGATTCAAGAGTTAGAACGAACCCGCGATCAGTTAATTCACAGCGAGAAAATGGCGGCCCTCGGTCAATTGATCGCGGGGATCGCCCACGAGATCAACACGCCGATGGGCGCGATCCGATCGTCCGTGGAAAATTTAACCGTTTTCTTCGAGGAAAATCTCGTCCGGTTACCGACTTTCTTTCAAGATATCTCGATCGAGGAGCGCGATTATATTACCCGTTTGATCGAGAATTACGCCGCCGTCCCGCAAAACTATTCCACCCGAGAGAAACGTCAGTTTAAACGCGCGATTATCGGGGAGTTAGAAACGTTAGGAGTGGAGAAGGCCGAGGCGATCGCCGATACCCTCGTCGATCTGGGCGTGTACGATCGAGAGAGATTAGAACCCTTTATCCCGCTCGTTACCCGTGAATCGGCGGAAAAAATTATCGATACCGCCTATCAATTAACCACCTTACAAACCAGTGCCAAAACCATTAAAATCGCCGCCGAAAAAGCGACAAAAATTGTTTTCGCCCTCCGCAACTATACCCGCTACGAACAAAAAGGGGAGCCGCTCCTCTCCAATCTCGTCGAGGGGATCGAAACCGTTTTAACCCTCTATCACAATCAACTCAAACAGGGCGTAGAAATCAATCGGGAGTATCGGGACACTCCGAATATTTTATGCTATCCCGACGAGTTAAATCAAGTCTGGACGAACTTAATTAGTAACGCTTTACAGGCGATGAAAAATAAAGGAGTATTAACGCTCGGGGTCGAACGGCTCGATCGAGAAATTCAGGTCACGATCGCCGACAACGGCGCGGGAATTCCGCTCGAAATCCAATCGCGGGTTTTCGATCCGTTTTTCACGACGAAACCCGTGGGAGAAGGCACGGGATTAGGCTTAGACATCGCGCGCAAAATTGTCGAGAAACACCGGGGGAAAATGACCCTAGACTCGATTCCGGGACGAACCACCTTTACCGTCTCTCTACCGATCGATAGCGGGGAGGCAAGGATAAACCAATGACAACCAAAGCGGTGATTCTCTGCGTCGATGACGAACGCGTGATTTTAGAAAGCCTCAAGATCCAGATCAAACAGGCCTTTCACGATCGCTACAGCTACGAGGTGGCGGAAAGCGCCGATGAAGCCCTAGAAATTTTAGAGGAACTGCGCGGGGAAAACATCCCGATCCTCGTGATCGTCTCCGATTGGTTGATGCCGGGCATGAAAGGAGATGAATTTTTAATTAAAGTCCACCACCAATTTCCCGAGATCGTTAAAATCATGTTAACGGGACAGGCGGACGAAACGGCGATCGAACGCGCGAAACAGGAGGCCAATCTATTTAAGTGCCTATCGAAACCCTGGGACAGTGAAAGCTTGATCGAGATTATCAAATCCGGATTACCGTAAGAGTTTATGGAGAAACCCGTTATTATTTGTATTGACGATGAGGTCACGGTCATCGATAGCCTGAAAATCGAACTGAAACGGGCGATCGGCGATCGCTGTATCGTGGAAACCGCGGAAGGGGGAGAAGACGCGATCGCCCTCGTGGAAGAACTATTAGAGGAGGGAACCGAAATCGCCGTCGTCCTCTCCGATTACATCATGCCCGATATCAGAGGGGACGAGGTACTGAAACGGATTCACACCATCTCCCCCGATACCCTGACGATCCTGTTAACCGGACAGGCCGATCTAGAGGCGATCGGCAACGCGATCAAATACGCTAAACTCTATCGCTATATCGCCAAACCCTGGCAGGCCGACGATCTCAAACTCACCGTCGTCGAGGCCCTTCACAGTTACTTACAAACGAAAAAACTCACCGAACAGAATTTAAAATTACAACAACTCAATCGAGAACTCGAACGACTCAACGAGGAACAATCGCGGATTATCGCCGCGCGGACGGCCGCCCTAGAACAAGCCAATCGCGAACTACAACGACTGGCTAACTCGGACGGACTCACCCAACTGGCTAACCGTCGCCGTTTCGATGAATATCTCGGCCAGGAATGGTATAGCGCGGCCCGAGAGCAACAGACTCTAGCATTGATTCTCTTCGATATCGACGCTTTTAAACAATATAACGATTATTACGGGCATCTTCAGGGGGATGACTGCTTAAAACAGGTCGCTAGGGCGATTCAGGAGGTTCTCGAACGCCCCGGCGATCTGGCCGCGCGCTACGGGGGCGAGGAATTCGCCGTCATTCTGCCGAATACTCCCGTATCCGGGGCGATCGCCGTGGCCGAGGCTATCCGAAGGACGATCGAATCCCTCGCCATCGTCCACGAATCCTCTCCCATCGCCGCGCGGGTGACGATCAGCGCGGGGGTAGCCGCCACGCTCCCCGTTCCTTCCCGCTCCCCGCTAGTCCTGATCGACGCCGCCGATGCCGCCCTCTACCGAGCGAAAAAACAGGGGCGCGACCGGGTGATCGTCGCGGAAAACGTCCGGGAGTTACCCGTTTAGAATCTCGATCGCTTCGATGTCGTCCGCGGGAGTAAACCCGAAAACGCGGGAGTAAAAATAAAACTCCCCGTCTAGCGCGCGTTTAATCGTCTCGGCGCGCCGGAAACCGTGTTGTTCTCCCTCGAAAGGAACGTAGGCCACCGGTAAACCCTTCGTTTTCAGAACTTCCACCATCATTTCCGCCTGATTGGGGGGAACGACTTTATCCTCCAATCCCTGAAAGAAAATCACCGGGACCGAAAGGCGATCGGTAAAATGGATCGGCGATCGCCGGATATAGATCTCTTTCTCCTCCGGGTAACGTCCCACCAATCGATCGAGGTAACGCGCCTCGAATTTATGGGTATCCGCGGCCAGCGCCTCTAGATCGCTAATCCCGTAATAACTCGCCCCGGCTTTAAAGGTATCGTGAAAGGTTAACGCCGCTAGGGTCGTGTAACCCCCCGCGCTTCCCCCGGAAATCGCCAATCTCTCCCCATCGACGCATCCCCCTTCCGAGAGATATTTTGCCCCGTTAATACAGTCCTCCACGTCCACGATGCCCCAATTCCCGTCCAAACGCTGACGGTACTCGCGTCCGTAGCCCGTACTACCGCCGTAGTTCACGTCGAGATAGCCGAAACCGCGACTCGTCCAGTATTGTACCCGGAGGCTAAGGCTAGAGGAAGCGGCCGCGGTCGGCCCCCCGTGACTTTTCACCAGTAACGGCGGTAATTCTCCGGACGGCGCGCTGTAATCGGGATTTTTCGGCGGGTAGTACCACGCGTGGGCGATTTGACCGTTCCCCGTCGGGAAGGCGATCGCCGTCGGAACGGATAGATAAGCCCCGTCTATCTCTAGATTGCTAGAGGATTTGAGAACTTCTGTCTCTCCCGTCGCCAGATCCAGGGAAATTACCCCCGTTTCCTCGGTAAAAGAACCGCCGATAAAAACCGCTTTCTCCCCGTTCACCTGCAAGGAAGAGATCGCTGTATACGGGGTCTCGATATCTTGTAAGGTTTTCTCCGACGTATCGATCCGCGCGAGATACCAACGTCCGTCACGGGTATAGGTGGTGATGATTTCCGTCTCCGAGGCGAAAGCGTAGGTAGAGAGACCGAAAACCCAATGAGGGTAGGCGAATTCCGCGTCGGTTTCGTAGACCGGTTCGATCAGTTCCTCGTAGGTAAAACAGTAGAGATTCCACCAATTTTCGCGATCGCTGGAAAAATATAACTGTTCGTCCGGGGACCATCGCGGTTCACACACCGATTCACTCTCTCCCCCCGCGATAACGCGCGCGTTACTGAGAGAGAACTCGTTCGTCACGTCCGCCAACCAGAGAAAAGACCCGTCCCAGGGCATATTGGGATGATTCCAGCTAATCCACGCCAATCGCGACCCGTCGGGACTCAAACGGGGACTCGAATAAAAATCCTCTCCGGATACGAGGGTTCGCGCTTCTCCCGTGGCAAGATTCACCCCGACGATCGAGTTAACCGGTTCGCGTTCCGGATTACTATGATCTTCACAGATACAGATCAATCGATCCCGTTCTCGATCGAGAATCAGATCCGCGTAGCGTCGCGATCCGGCCGGGGTTAACGCGATCGGTTCCTCTCCGGGTTCCTGTCGGTAAATCCGTTGATCGGGAAAGTGGCAGAAATAGATCGTTCCGTCGGCAACGAGATAGGAACCCCCCCCGTACTCGTGAACGCGGGTACGGACGTTAAACGGGGCCGGGGTAATATCCGTTACCTGTCCGTCGGCAGTTAAGCGAACGAGAACGTTTCTTCCTCCCTCTCCCGGTCGTCCCTCTAACCAGTAAATATCTTCCCCGTCTAACGTGACCGCGCCGAGGGCGATCGATTCCGCGACAATTCGATCGGCGGTGATCGGCGATTTCCAAGAACCGTAGGACGAGATCATAGTTAACCTAAAAAGTCAAGAGTTTTTGGGCAAAAAAATAACGAGACATCCCCGACAGATTCGGCGCTCGGGGGCGAAGCGCCGGCTTTGCCAGGTCGATTTTTTCCCATCCTAGCGCCGCGTCCCGCGGGCGGATTGGAAGAGATCTCGATCGACGGTCGCGGGGAGGATCGTTTCTATACCTTTTGATAGACCTGTGGTTTCATCCCGTAAGATAGATTGAAAATCATCGGGATTACCCCGATCGATACACTGTCGAGATCTCGGTGAACGCGGGAACGGGAAACCATGCAGGCGAGCGACCAGAATTTTCTCAATAATCACCACTATTGTCCCTGTTATGCCGAGGACGCGGGGACGATATCGGCCGGCGAGGCGATCGATCTGTTTAATCTCGCGGGAAGTCTTTTGAGCGTGGTGGGTTTAGACGGTTATTTCAAACGGATTAACCCCGCTTTCGAGAAAGTTCTAGGATACGATCGGGCGACCCTGCTGAATACTCCCTTCATGGATTTCGTCCATCCCGACGATCGCGCCAAGACCGGGGCGGAAATGGAGAAATTACAGACCGGACAACCGACCCTTTATTTCGAGAATCGCTACCGTTGTCCGGACGGAATTTACAAGTGGTTAGCCTGGACGGTCACGCCGATCGTGCGGTCGCGGCTGATGTACGCCGTCGCCCAGGATATCAGCGATCGCAAGGCCCTAGAAACCTCCGCGCGCCAGCACCAGGAACGCTTACAGTTCGCCCTACAGGGAAGTAACGACGGGATCTGGGACTGGAATCTCCTCACCGACCAAGTGTACTTTTCCCCCCGTTGGAAATCGATGCTCGGATTCGCGGAAGACGAGATCGGCGACAATCTAGAGGAATGGTCGGCGCGGGTGCATCCGGACGATCTAGAAAGAGTATTGACGACCGTTCGCGACCATCTCGCCGGGGAAACGCCGTTTTATGTCAGCGAGCATCGGGCGCGATGCAAGGACGGAACCTATAAATGGATACTCGATCGGGGTCGGGTTCTGTACGACGCGACCGGACGGGCGATCCGCATGGTGGGAACCCACACGGACATCAGCGATCGCAAGGAACTCGAACAACAACTGAAAACCGCGCGCGCGGAACTCGAACGCCGGGTACAAGAGCGAACCGAGCAACTACAGGAAACGAACGCCATCCTCGCGGAGCGGGAAACCCTCTATCGCACCCTGGCGCGCCATATTCCCAACGGTTCGGTCGTTCTGTTCGATCGAGATCTCCGCTATTTCCTGTGCGAGGGCGAGGAATTAAAACCGTGCGGTCTCGACCCGGAAGAGATGGTGGGCAAAAGCCTCGCGGAAGTGTTCCCCGAAGAAGTCTGCCGGACCCTCGAACCCCAGTATCGGGACGCGTTAGACGGATTGCCGAGCGAGCGGGAAATCTTCTACCGGGGACAGATGTACGAGACCCGCGCGGTTCCGGTGCGCGACGAACGGGGCGAGATTTTCGCGGGAATGGTACTCACCCAGAATATTACCGGCCGCAAAATGATCGAACTGGAACTGCAAGAGAGCGAGCGCCGCACCCGATCGATCCTCGATCGCTCCGAGGCCGTGATCTACCTCAAGGATTTACAGGGGCGCTATCTCTTCGTCAACCGTCAATACGAGAAACTCTGCGGGATAACGAACGAGGAAATTCCCGGTCGAACCGACTACGACATTTTCCCGGCAACGGTAGCGGATCGATTCGTGGAGAACGATCGAGAGGTGATCGCCAAGGGAACCGCCTGTCGGTTCGAGGAAATCATTCCCCTCCCCGAGGGCGCTCGAACCTATCTCGCCATTAAATTTCTCCTGACCGATAATAACGGGCGACCCTACGCCATCTGCGGCATCTCCACGGACATTACCGAACGTAAACAGGCCGAGGAAATTCTCCGGGGGAACGAACAACGCCTGCGGGAGATTATCGAGCGGATGCCCGTGTTGATCAACGCGCTCGACGAGCGGGGCAACTTCGTCATGTGGAACGACGAGTGCGAGCGGGTGACGGGTTACACTCGCGACGAGGTGATCGGTCGCTCCGAACTCTTCGATAAACTCTATCCCGACCCCGAGTACCTGCGGGAAAAACTACACGAGTGGCGGGATCGGGGTGATAACTATCGCGATTGGGAATGGAAGATCGTCTGTAAGGACGGCGCGACGAAAACGATCGCCTGGTCGAATATTAGCGCCGACTACCCGATCGCCGGTTGGGCCAGTTGGGGGATCGGCGTGGACGTGACCGAACGGGAGAGAACCGCCGCGATCCTCCGCCGGAGCGAGGAAAAATACCGGGAACTCTCCGAGGCGATCGAGCAGTTCATCTGGATTTCCGGCCCGGACGGTTCGATCGACTACTGCAACCGCTATTTCTATACCTACACGGGATTAACCCCCGAGCGGATACTGGGGGGAACGGCGATCGAAACGGTTCATCCCGCCGAGCGCGACCGCGTGATCGAGGGCTGGAATCGCGCGCGCGATCGTCGGGAACCTTACGAGTTCGAGTATCGCTGTCGCCGGGGGAGCGATGGAACCTATCGCTGGTTTCTCGGACGGGTTAACCCCACCTTCGACGACGGGGGGCGGATCGTTCGCTGGTTGGGACGGGCGATCGACGTGGACGATCGCAAGCGCGCGGAAATGCGACTACAAAAACAAACTCTAGAATTAGAAAGACTCAATACCGCCCTACAAAACGCCGCCGAAGAACTGACGCGACGCAATCAGGAACTCGATCGCTTCGCCTACGTCGTCTCCCACGATTTAAAAGCCCCCTTAAGGGCGATCGCCAATCTCTCGGAATGGATCGAGGAGGATTTAACCGGGGAACTGTCCGCGGATACCCGTCGCAATCTCGATCTTCTCCGGGGTCGCGTCTACCGTCTCGACGCGATGATCGACGGTCTGCTGGCCTATTCCCGCGTCGGTCGGATTAAAACTCGCCCGGAAACGGTCGATATTCGCCGACTCATCACCGAGGTACTGGACTCCCTCGATCCCCCGGCCGCCTTCACCCTCGATACCCGCGTCGATGTCCCCCCCCTCCAAGCGAGGCGATTACTGCTCTTTCAAGTGTTATCCAACCTGATCGATAACGCGATCAAACACCACCATCGATCGGACGGACACATCGAGGTCGTCGCGATCGATACCGGGGAAGAGTACGAATTTAGCGTCCGCGATGACGGGCCCGGTATTTCCCCGGAATTTCACGAGAAAATCTTCGAGATCTTCCAGGTTCTCAAACCCCGCGACAAAAGCGAGAGTACCGGCATCGGTCTCTCGCTGGTCAAGAAAATTATCGATACCGAGGGGGGTCATCTCTCGATCGACTCCCGCGAGGGCGAGGGAACGACCTTTACCTTTACCTGGCCGAAAGCTCCCCTATTCCCCGACACTGACGCGCGGTAGACGGTGTTTGAACCCGCAGAGAATCTCCCAGGAAATCGTTCCCAGTTCCCGCGCCCAATCCTCGGCGGTAATTTCCCGCCCCCCGTCGCGACCGATCAGCGTCACCACGTCCCCCGGTTTCAGGTCGGGGATGGCGCTCGCGTCGATCATCAACTGATCCATCGTGATCGCCCCGATCTGCGGCGCGACCCGCCCGCGAACGAGGACTTTTAACCGGTTGGAGAGATTGCGTGGTACCCCGTCCGCGTAACCGATCCCGACGACCGCGATCTTCGTTTCCCGATCGCAGACATACTGATGACCGTAACTGACTCCCGAACCCGCCGGAATCGTCTTCACCTGCGAAACCCGCGCTTTGACCTGTAAAACCGGTTGCAGGGCGATTTTCTCGCTTAAATGTGTCGCCGGATAGAGGCCGTACAGCGCCAATCCCACCCGCACCCGATCGAGATGCAAGGAGCGATCGGCCAGCGTGGCGGCGGAATTGGCGATATGTAAGCAAGGTGGACGGTAGCCCCCGGCCCGTAAACGGGCGATCGCCTCTTGAAAACGCCGCCGCTGTAATTCCATGATCGTCGGGTCGGGATCGTCCGCGGTGGCGAAATGCGAGTAAATACTGGCGATTTTTAAACTCGGACGCGAGAGCGCCGTTTCCACCAGATCCGCCGCCCGATTCCAGAGCGTACCCAGGCGGGACATCCCCGTGTCCAACTTCAGATGTACCGGTAAAACCTGTTCTAAACGTTCCATCACCGACGCGAACACCTCCACCTGTTCCGCGTTACCCAGCGTCGGTTGTAAATTCCAATGGGCGAGCGCGGCCACCTCTGCCGGGGTGTTCACCGCGCCGAGAATCAGGATCGGGGCGGCGATTCCCGCCTCCCGCAGTTCGATCCCCTCGCCGATCGTGGCGATCGCCAGCGACCGCGCCCCCGACTCCAACACCGTCCCCGCCACCTTGATCGCCCCGTGGCCGTAAGCGTCGGCTTTAATCACCGCCATCAGTTCCGTGTCCGGGGCGAGGAGCGATCGGATCTGTCGAACATTATTTCTCAGGGCGGCTCGATCGATCTCCACCCAGGCGCGATGTCGGATCACTTCCGATAATTGATAGGTATAGCGACCTCTGGTGATTACCCCCGTCACGGGTTCTTGGCTCAACATCCGGCACTCCTCAACACTCACACCTAAAACTGTAACCTGACTTTTCTCGATCGGGTTACGTTTTAGATGACGGAAATATCGAGAAGTTCCTTCCGGGAGGCGGGAGGTTAGGGAGAAAAAAGGGGAAAGGGGAAAGGGTAAAGGTGAAAAGATTCCGAAAGCTTTTTTCCCTGTTCCCCTTCCCCTTTTCCCGATCGTCTCCCGACACCCGACACCCCACCTCCCCAACCGGAGATCTGTGCTAGTATTCGGGATAAATTCAAGCGATCCTGAAATACTGATGAGTAAGGTTCTCGTGTTGAACGCCTCCTACGAGCCACTGAATATTACCAGTTGGCGGAGGGCGATCGTTTTACTGCTCAAAGGAAAAGCCGAGCAGTTAGAACACAACGGACAGGTTATCAATCGCGATCTTCCCCTGCCTTCCGTCATCCGTCTTAGGCAATACGTTCGCGTCCCGTACAAGGAAATCCCGTTAACCCGCCGTAATATCTTGGAACGAGATCATCACACCTGTCAATACTGTCATTACAAGGGGGAACAGTTAACCCTCGATCATGTCATTCCCCGATCGCGCGGGGGGGGAGATACGTGGGAGAATCTCGTCGCCGCCTGTGTGCGTTGTAACGTTAAAAAAGGGAGTCGCACCCCGAAAGAAGCGGGGATGACCCTCCGATCGCAACCCCGCCAACCTTACAGTAGTCTTCACTTTGAATTGCTCAAACACACGCGCGAGAACGAGGATCACGAGTGGCGCAAGTACGTGATCGGCATCTAGCGCGAGAGGGGTAGGGTGAATCCCACCCCCAGATTAACGCCCAGATTGTTATCGCGCGCGGTGCGGGGGTTGGCGACTCCCGTTCCCAGATAAACGGAACAGCCGCTACAGGGCGCGCCGACGCGATAACGGAGAGCCATCGGATCGCTCGGATCGGCGATCGAGATTCCCTGTTTTTGTAGTCCGTCAATCATATCGCTGACGGGCTTGAAAAAATCGTTAGCCGGCGGTTGGGTTGGCTGTATTTGTAGGGTTTGTGCCTCGTTGGCGAGGACACCCGGCGAGGTTAGGGCGATCGCCAGGGAAGCCAGAAAAACACGATTCATAAGTCCGCTTTTTATTCCAGATGAGAGAGAAACGTTTTACTCCCGATCGTATCGCTATCGATCGGGAAAAAGCAACGCCGCTCGGGATTATTCGAGCGACGTATACCGTCGATCGCCGCTCATTTCCTCACCGACTTGGACAACTGGGCGAAACGTCCGCGGAGATAGTTCACGTCGGCCGATCGATCGCCGTAACGCCAATCCACGTAAGCGCGGGAAATCTCCTCGACGATCGCCGCGACCGGTTCCGGATAGATCGAGCGGATCGCGGCCGCGTACTCTAGCGGGGTTTGGGCGGGATGTTTGCCCTGTCCCTTTTCCCGGAGCGTGTCGAGCAGTTGCCGGTAGAGACGCTCGATCGGCGGGTATTTCGCCAGTTGTCGCCCCCGAACCCAGCGGGAAAGCGGTTTCCACGCCAACCAGCCCAAAAAGCCCAGCCCAACGCCGAAAATCGCCGCGATAATCCCCCCGATCAAACTCTCGGTCATAAAACGCCAGAGCCATCCGACAACCGTACCGATCGCCCCGATCGCCGTTTCCCATACCCAACCCAAGAAACCCGTCACCGGCGAGGGCAACCATCCCGCCACCCAATGCCAGAATTGTTTGAGAACGCCAAACGTTTCCGCCTCCTCGAAGGACGGGGGAATCAGATCGTGGCCGGGGATCGGATCGAACGCGAACCAGCCGTACTCGGGGAAATACACCTCCGTGAGCGCGTGAGCGTCCGTGTTCTTGACCACGTAGAAGCCGGTGAAAGGATTGAACTGACCGGGAGCGAATCCGACGGTTAATCGGGCGGGAATGCCGATCGAGCGCGCCATGATCGTTAACGCCGTCGCGAAATGATCGCCGTACCCTCCCTCGAACCGGAACAGGAACGCCTCGACCAGATCCTCGCCATCTTTCAAAAAGGGCAGGTCGGTTTTTAACTGGTAATTCTGTTTGAGGGCCTGCGCGAGAAATAGAACCTTCTCGTAATCGGAAGTGAGCGGTTTCGGGGACTTGGCTAACATCTCCTCGGTTTTTTGCCGGACTTTCGCCTCGATCGCCTCGGGAACTTGCCGGTAATATTTTTGAATCGATCGGGGGGATTGTTTCGGGGCCGCGCCGAGGGCCGTCCGATCCCGTTCGGGAACCTGCGAGATCACCGTGTACGTCAGTCCGTCCGTTAACCCGGCCGGCGATCGCAAGCTATTTTCCGCGTCGATCGACACCTGACGCGTCGGGAAAAAGAGAAACTGCGGGGAAGCCAGCGCGGGAATCAGGTTCGGGAGTTGGGAGACGGCGGTATAACTTTGAACGATCTGACGGGTTTTCGCTCTCGTCGACGGTAGGGGAACGAAAAAGCGGAACGACCAACGGGACCGATCGAGATCCTGGGCCTGTTGCTCGCGGGAAACCTCCCACCCCTGCCCGGTGTAGCGATCGAACGCCAGCACGCGCCAGAATCCCGGCGCCTGGGAACGTACCCGCAAAACCACTTTCGGGGTCATCTGCCCCCGCAAATTCTGATTGATTTTCGAGTTAAAACCGTAATAAAAGGTGCTATCCATCTTCCCCGCGCCCGAGGTGGGACTTTGGCCCGGATTGGTTCCCGTTCCCTGTCCCTCGCGAACGTAGCCCGGATTCACGATCTGCCGTTCCCCCCGTTGGAAATCCTGATTTTCCATCCCCTCCGGGCCGCTGACCGGGAACGATTGGATCTGATACCCTGGAAATCTCGGCAATAAGGCGAAAATTGCCAACCCGAACAAAAGGATCGCCAGGAAAAAAATACCGAGTTTTTTCGGGGCGAGGAGAGAACCGGACAACGGGGAAACAGAACGGGAGCGATTAGCGTTATTTTTCCGAGAAAAAGACAGATTCAGACGGTTATCGATTCTTTCTAGCCCTAATCGGGAGCGGTAATCTAAAACGAGCGTGGGAATGGCGAGGAGGAGAAACAGGATGAGCCAGGGAGCGAAAGCGATCGTTTGCGAGATGGTTCCCGCGACCCCGATCAGGATCAGCCCGATCATCATCGAGTAACCCAGATCCTTGCGACGGGGCAGATCGAAACTATGGAGAACCTGTAATTGAATCAGTAATCGGGCTAGAGACACCCGGCTATCTTGCATCGAGACGATATTACCGAGGAAAACGGCGAGAACGACTAACATCCCGATCGCGATGACGAATTTCGCGCCCACGTTCCGCTTTTTCCGCCGGTACCAACTCCAGATCCCGCCGATAATACTCAGGGGAACCGCCCAGAAACTCGTGGTACTCTCGGTGGCGATATCGGTGGCGATAATCCCGACGATCACGAGCGTCTGCACGAGAATCCGAAACAGCGGGGATTCCTCGGTTTCCAGGGAGGAATCGCTCCCCCTCGGTTTCGATAGTTTTTGCCAAAAGGACGATTGATGGAGACGATTACTGATCATAAAAACGCGCGAGGTAACGATCGCTTCACACTTAGTCTGCCCCGGACTCGCCCCGATCGCTCCACGCGGTAGAGTAGATCTTGCCGTACCTTTACTACCGCGCCCATGATTCCCGTCGTCCAACCCACGATCCGATCGCTCCTCCATCCCCTCATCGGTCAATTAGCCACCTCGATCCTCGCTAGTTGGGAAACCTATCTCGACCTCTCCCCGTTCGAGTTACCGGAGGGATTGGGCTACGTGGAGGGACGTTTAGAGGGCGAGAGACTGGTCATCGAGAATCGCTGTTATCAAACGCCCCAATTTCGCAAAATGCACCTAGAATTGGCGAAAGTTGGCAGTGGGCTAGATATTCTTCACTGTGTCATGTTCCCGCGCTCGGAATACCCCCTACCGATGTTCGGGTGCGATATCGTCGCCGGAAAAGCGGGCATCAGCGCGGCGATCGCCGATCTCTCCCCCACTTCCCCCGATAAATCTCTCTCGATCGAGTACCGGCAAGCTTTAGAAGCTTTACCCGTAGTTTCCTACGCCCAACAACGAGATTTACCCCCCTGGGGCGATATTTTCTCGGAATTCTGTCTCTTTATCCGTCCCGACAATCCCGAAGAAGAACGCCAATTTTTACAGCGGGTCGAGGATTTCTTGACAATTCACTGCAAATATGCTAAAAACTGTCCGCCCGTTGACGCGGACGAGCAAAAACACTATCTCGACGGACAGCGCAACTACTGCGCCAAACAGCAGGAAAACGACAAAACCCGTCGCGTTCTCGAAAAAGCTTTCGGTTTAGAGTGGGCCGATCGCTATATGACCACGGTACTCTTCGATATTCCAGAGTAAATAAATACCAAATTTCCGAGAGCGATCGAGCGTTTTCCTATCCCTTCTACCGGTCTGTTTTTACCGATACGAGAGTATAAAAAAACTCGTGTTATACTGTAGAGTGGTTACGGGGAAAGCGTTCTCGCTTTTTCAGCGAACAGATATGAACTCTATACAAGACTATATCACGGTGATCCGTTCGGACGATAACGGAACTTTTGTCGCGTATATTCCCGCTATTCCTGGCTGTCACGCGTGGGGGAAAACCCCTGACGAAGCCCGAATCGAACTGGCTAACGTATTCGCCACGATCCGCGAAGAATACGAGGAAGAGAAACGAGAGTTCCCGAAAAATGTCGAACCGATCGCCCACCATGCCGACGAAAGCTAGAAGGCGATCGAGTAAATTGAATAGGTGAGAAACTGACCGCTATGTTATAAAGGAATTTCTGGCGATAGATCGCCCTCTTTCTCCCGTTTTTCCACGAGTTTTTGTTCGGTTTCCAGTTCTTTCGCGAGGAAATAATTTAGGAAAGTTCGGATCGCGGCGATGATGGCTAATTGCGCTAATTCTTCCAGGGTCGGGCTAACCGTCGTCGCGACAATATCGGCCCCTAATTGAAATTCTAAGGCCAGCGCTAACCAACTCCCGAAACGGATACGGATAGGATTAAAAGAAAAGACCCGATCGCGATTCCGTCTCGGATTCAGGGTGAGCGCGAGTTTAATCGTCTGAACCAATCCGATCATCACGCAAACAACCGAAATCGTTTCCAGACAGAATTTAACGATCGCCACCAAATGAGTTAAGCTAATTTCCAACGGTTCAAACCATTCCATCGCTATTCTTCCGTCTCTTCAAAATCTACCCGTTGATACAGATCCGTTAGAGAAATCTGCCACTCGACGGATGCGAGCGATAAAACCGCGTTTTCGCCTTCATAGAAACTCAAAGACCATTGACTCTCGGACTGTTTTTGATAACGCTCGATCGAGTAACTATATTGATCGATGAGAATATATTCTTCAAAAGAGGGAATCGATCGATAGAATTTAAACTTCTCCACTCGATCGTATCCTCGCATCGATCGGGATAAAACCTCCACGATAATCAGGGGATTGAGAACATTAGATTTCCCTCGATCGTGATAGATCGGTTTTCCCCGAACGACCATCACATCCGGATAGGTATAAAATTGATATTCGGGCAACCAGAGACGCACCCCCTCCATATAGGTGTAATATTCTTGAGAATTAATACTAAAAGGAAAAGCCCGACAGAAATTCAGACAGATCTGATTATGATTCGTCGTTCCCCCTACCATCGGAATGATCTCCCCGTTTCGATATTCATTTTTATATTCGGCGGTCTCTTCTTGTTCTAGGTACTCTTCCGCGGTATAGAACCGTTTTTCGGTTTCGGTTAACACGATCGTCCTCTCCCGTTTTGCTATTCGGCTTCCACTTCTTTCCCAAGGATACCGTGATTTTTCCGGCGGACGGGAATCGATCGATCCCGATCGCCCGCTCGAAACCCGCGCCGCGAGCGTTAAGATAAATTTACGAATTATTTTTTATCTCCTTTCTCATTATGTTTAACTGGTTCCGTCGTCAGCGCGTCAACCCCGATCGACCCGAAGAAGAAAAACCGCCAACGGTAGAAACCCCTCCCGTCGAGACTTCCAGCCCCGCGGAGACAAAAACCGACGCGACGACCGGAACCAGTCAGGAAGAATATCTAGAATGGGCGAAAACGGCGTTTAAAAACATCCAACAGAAAAAAGCGGCCGCCGAAGCCGTTGAAATTAAGGAAGAACCCGTTCCCGTCGAGGAACCCGTCACAACCGAAGAACCCGTTACCGCGGTAGAAGAACCGATTACGGAAGAGGAAACAACGGAAATCGAGGAAGAAACGCCCGTAGCCGTCCCCGCGTGGATGAAAAAATCCGATCGATTGGAAATCCTCAAAGAAACGGCGATCGAGACTCCCGAAGAAACCGAACCCGACGAAGAATTCATCTGGTCGGCAAAAGTCCTCGCGGCCCAGGGACGGAACGCGGAGGACATTTCCGAGGAAGAGATCAACTGGTTAAAACGACTGCGGCAGGGATTGGGCAAAACGCGGCGGAGTTTGGTCAATCAGTTAAAAGCGATCGTCGGGCAGGGGCCGCTAAATCAGGACGCGGTAGAGGAAATCGAAGCTTTATTACTACAGGCGGATGTAGGAGTAGAGGCGACCGATTATATCATCACCACCCTCCAAAACAAGCTAAAACAGGAAGCCCTCCCCCCGGAAAAAGCGATCGAGTACCTCAAGGAAATTCTCCGCGAGATTTTAGACAATCCCCTCAAAAATTATCAAACTCCCGCGTTTGAACCCGAAAAAGGTCAATTAAATATCTGGATGCTCACGGGAGTCAACGGGGTCGGTAAAACCACCACGATCGGCAAATTAGCCCACCTCGCGCGACAATCCGGCTATAGCTGTATTATCGCCGCCGCCGATACCTTCCGGGCCGCCGCGGTGGAACAGGTGAAAGTGTGGGGAGATCGATCGAAAACGGAAGTAATCGCCAACCCCGGCAAGAATACCGATCCCGCCGCGGTCGTTTACGATGGCATCGAGGCGGCGCGGGCGCGGGACGTGGATCTATTATTGGTAGATACCGCGGGACGCTTGCAGAATAAAAAGAACCTCATGGACGAATTAAACAAGATTCGCCGCATTATCGACAAAAAAGCGTCAAACGCCACCGTGGAATCTCTCCTAGTCCTCGACGCGACATTAGGGCAAAACGGTCTCCGTCAAGCGCAAGTATTCTCGGAAGCGGCGAATTTAAGTGGCGTGATCTTGACAAAAATCGACGGAACTGCTAAAGGAGGGGTCGCCCTAGCGGTGACGAGACAGCTAAACCTACCCATCCGTTTCGTCGGCGCCGGCGAAGGCATCGAGGATTTACGTCCTTTTTCCAGCTACGAATTCGTAGAAGCCCTTTTAAGCGGCGATTAGAGGAGTCAGGAGCCAAAAATCAAACCGTAGGGTGGATTACGCCTCGCTAATCCACCATCCACCGGGAGACAGGAGGCAGGAGAATATTAAAAATAGCTTTCCCCTTTCCCCCTTCCCCTTTTCCCCAAAAACTTCCCTATCTCCCCACTCCCCCTCTCCCGATTGATTTCATAATCCTCTCATAGTTAGTTCATAATCGTCTCACTTTCAGGCTATGCTGTAGCTAGAGACTAGGGGCGAGAAAACTATGAGCGCTGAAATCACGGTTAGTCATTTAGGGGTGTATTACCGCTCGATCGAGGCCTTGCACGATATCACCTTGAAGGTTCGATCGGGACGGTTAACGGGCATTATCGGCCCTAATGGCGCGGGAAAAAGTACGCTGATCAAGGCATTGCTAGGTCTGATTCCCGTGACGGGGGGATCGGTGATGTATCGGGGTGAGACGCTACAGAAACAATTGGATAAGGTCGCTTACGTTCCCCAGCGATCGGGCATCGATTGGACGTATCCCGTGACCGCGTGGGACGTGGTGATGATGGGACGCGTCCGCAAAACGGGATGGTTCCGCCCTTTCTCCACGATAAGCCGTCAGCGCGCCCTAGAAGCCCTGCGCCGGGTAGAAATGGAGTCATTACGCCATCGTCCGATCGGTCAACTTTCCGGGGGACAACAGCAGAGAGTATTTTTAGCGCGATCCCTCGCGGCAGAGGCCGATATTTACTGTTTCGACGAACCTTTTGTCGGGGTCGATGGAAAAACGGAAGCGATTCTTTTCGAGATTTTCCACGAGTTAGCGGCGGATAATAAGATTGTAATGGTAGTCAATCACGATTTAGGGGAATCTATTACCCATTTCGATGATTTAATCCTATTAAATAAAGAAATAATCGCCGCCGATCGCCGTCAAACCGTCCTCACCGATTTCAATCTCCGTCGCGCCTACGGGGGTAAGGTTTCTTTCCACGACGAGGGATACCACCCGATCGCCGTTTAAATCTCGATTTCCGAGTTCCCCCTTCCGAAACGGGGGATTATTCTTTTTCCGACCGGATTTCCGCCTCTCGATCGAGCATATATTTTTCGAGTACGGCATTGATTAAAGTCTGGTATCCCCGCGGGACTTGCCGTTTATACCAAGCGAGAACCGCGGGATCGAGTCGTATCGTCACGGGAACTTTAACCAGGGAACGTGAACCGTCGCCTCCTGCCAAAATTCCGACGAAGTAGCGGGAATATCCGAATAATCAATCTCGGAGTCCTTCATCTGACCAAGGATCTTCAATTGTTCCTCTCTCGATATAGCCATAGTAAACCTTCCCCTCGATCGGTATTATGTCTACATTTTAATAGCGTAGATAATGACCGATAACCGCTCTCCGTTCCCAAAAAAATTGTGAGCTATAAAAGGCTTGTAGCAATGCTTTTCAATGATGAGTGTGTAAAAAAGATCGGATAGAGAACACTACAGATACCGGCCGGATACGAAAAAAGACTTTAGAGACATCTTGGATAGAAAAGAAGACTACACCGACTTGCAAGATACTGGCGGGGTGTAATATGATAGAGATATGTAGACAAACGGAACACACCTCCATGAACGTAAAACCCAAACAGCCCCGATCGGGAGCACAGCGAACCTTGTGGGAAAAACTCGATCCCGATCACGGTTATCTATCGAGAGATATTTATGAAATCGCTAGAGATTGCAATTTGAGTCCTCATACCGCCAAAAATATGCTAACTCACGGCCTCGCTCGTGGATACTTGATTCAAGACCCGATATCGGATCTTTTCTATCGAAGTGACTCGACAATGAATCGCCCGGGAAGTTCTTCTGAAACGCCAGGTACCGTCGAAATCGATCTGGACAATAAAAGGAATGACGAAACAATAATGGAAGATCTAACCAAAACAATCCTAGGGGATCTTGCCAAGTTAAAGAACCTAAAGCTGAGAAAAGAAGCTATCGAGCGAGAATTAAAGGATATAGATACTAAAATCTCTGAACTCAATAATTTAGAAAGATTTCTCTAAAATCGAAAGGATAACGATGATGAAACGAATGCAAGCCTTGAATGAACTCGAATTCGAGTCCGCGGGATCGGGAGAGGAGGTTTTTGGAAAATATAGAGGGGTGTACGTCTGTATAAAACTGGGTATAGAGGTAGACTACAGAGAACACCCTAAAGACGACCCGAGAACACAGTATCGATTCTTTCGACAGTGTAGAGTAGAATACTCGGAAACGGAAGAACAGTCAGAGCGAGGTATCTACGAATATCACGAGACGAATGTAGATATTATCTGGTACTGGTAGAAGAAGGGGTAGATGAGATAGGTCGTTTAATCGCTCTTTTTCGGGGCGATTGACGCTCTTGGATTAAATCTCGGTTCTCCTCTAGGAAAGAAAGTAACTCTTCATCGGGAACTTCCTTGAATTCGCCGGTTTTTAGTAAAACGGTGGGCATAAGCCATCGACCTCCCGGAAAGTAATCTCGATCGAGATCGTAACATATTCCCCCGCTCCTACTCCATCTCGACTTTTCACTTCCCTTGACCCCAGGTTCGAGAAAATGAATCAACTATTACTAAAATCACTAGATATAGATGTCAATATGGTTGGACGAAATGATGATATTTATCGAAATATAACAAGAATAGCCAAGAAATACGGTATTTTTGACTGTATACCCTGTTCTAGAAAGATTAAAGCCTATCTAATCGCTCGGAACATACGGGGAAAACAAATTATCGTTAAGACCGGTTCGCAAGATCCCCTCTACGGACGTATCTACGATGATAGTATCGGTGAACTGATCTCGACAACGGGGTATCACGAAGGCATCGTTCTCGTTATCGACGGAGAAGAAACCGTCTTCGATAATTGTCATCCGAACGGGATCTCGAAAACTCTATGGCTACAGAACCTAGATTCCCCTATTCTAGAAATTGATAGAGCTTTTCAGATCGAGGAAATCGAATTTTAACAACCAAACTTTGAGGGAGGTCGGCAAGTTTATGGATAATTTTGACGAATTATTGCAAAAAATCCGCAAAAGACCGGCCATGTACCTAGGCCGTCACTCCATCTATAGTTTACAAGCTTTTTTAGACGGCTACTACTTCGCCCGGCGAGAATCGGGCTTTCCCATAACTCAACAGGAAGAAGATTTTCAAAACTTTCTTCAGTGGTTACGGAAGCATTTTAAGGTCGAGACCGGGCAGTTGTGGTCGAGTATTGTCTGTTTTCACAGCGCGGACGAACGAACAGCCGTCGATTATTTCTTCACGCTCCTAGATGAGTTCCGTCAAGAAAAAGATTCGACGAGACAAGAAATCGCCCCTTTCCCTGTGGAGCGATAATTATCGAGAGAATCACCCCCGCATTTCCCCCGAGGACTATAACCTACTCGGGAAAGCTGGAACGCTCGTGTTAACATTAGCGGGGAATTCGCCGGTGTTTTTCGTCTAGGATAAAGTACATCGATCGAACCCCCGACACATCCATCGATCATCGTAGCCCGATCGAACCTCCCGGCCCTGTAACGCGAAATTCATATCCCCGTCATCGTAACTTCACATCCCACCCCTACAGTATAGATAGTCAGTCCTAAGCCGTTTTCCACGACGCTCCTCACACTCACACCAGAGCGAATTCAGGACTGACTTTTATCCTCCCACCGGGACGATGGAAGTAAAGATCATGACCAGAAATTTTGTGACCGAAGACAGCCTACACTCGATCGACCGCCCGAATAGAAGAGCGAAATCCCCCTTGAACAAAATCCTCGCCTACTCCTCCCTCCTCGCGCTGGGAGCCGGTTTAGGAGTCGGCGGAACCTACGCCTACCGTCACGATCTCGCCTCGCTGACGAACCCGGTGGCCGTAGCCCCCGCGACCGCCCGCGAACAGCCACCCGCGACCACCTCCCGCATTACCGCGCCGACGAATTTCGTCGCGCAAGTCGTCCAGGAAGTCGGGCCGGCAGTGGTCAGAATTAACGCCTCGCGTACCGTAAATAACGATAATAACGATTTTTCCCAGTTTTCTAACGATCCCGCTTTCCGTCGCTTCTTCGGTTCGCAAATTCCCGAGGGCGCGGAGAAACAGATCCAGCGCGGTACGGGTTCCGGATTTATCATTAACCAAGACGGTAGGATTATCACCAACGCGCACGTAGTCGATGGTGCGGATAGAGTGACCGTTACCCTCAAAGACGGCCGCACCCTAGAAGGCAAAGTATTAGGAACCGACCCCCTGACCGATGTGGCGGTCGTGAAGGTAGACGCGAAAGACTTGCCCACCGTTAAATTAGGCGATTCCGAGAGTTTACAGGTCGGGGAATGGGCGATCGCTATCGGCAACCCGCTAGGCTTAGATAATACCGTGACCACGGGGATTATCAGCGCCAAAGACCGCAACGGCTCCCAAATCGGCGCGAACGATAAACGGGTCGAGTTCCTACAAACCGACGCGGCGATTAACCCCGGTAACTCCGGCGGCCCGTTACTCAACGACAAAGGCGAGGTGATCGGTGTGAATACCGCCATCATCCAAAACGCGCAGGGATTAGGGTTCGCCATCCCCATCAACACCGCGCGAAATATCGCCGAACAGTTAATCGCCAACGGGAAAGTAGAACATCCCTATCTAGGGGTTCAGATGGTTCAACTGAATCAAGAGGTGAAAGATCAGTTAGCCGACAGTCCGATCGCCGATAACTGGACGATTCCCGACAATAACGGGGTGTTAGTGGTGCGCGTGATGCGCGATTCCCCCGCCGCGTCAGCTGGACTTCGATCGGGCGACGTACTGAAAGCGATCGACGGTCAGGAAGTGACCGATCCCGATACCGTTCAAAAATTAGTCGAGAGCGCGAAAATCGGTGAGAAACTACCCGTCGAAATCAGCCGCGGCGGTCAGCGCTTAAATCTCGATATTCAGGTCGGTCGCCTGAACACCGCGAGTAAATAACCGGAATCGGGAGGAAAAATCCGCGCGCTCCTCGCTATTCCTCCCACCTCGCTCTCTGAATCTAGATTTCTCGATTGACATAAAGCGATCGCCCGTCGGACTTTCCCCGCGGGCGATTTTCTTCAGAATTCAACGGGGAAAAGACTCGAAATCTTTCCCCGAAATAGCGATCGATTATTCCGCGAGTTTCAGATCGCGGAGGGCGTTAATATCCACCTGGATCGACGGCCCCATCGAGGAGGAAACGTACACCGTGCGCCAGTAACGACCCTTCGCTCCCGACGGACGATTCCGATCGACCGTTTCCTGTAAAGCCTTCAGGTTCGCTAACAGATCGTCGGGACTGAAGGAAACCTTACCGAACTGAACGTGAACGATCCCCGTTCGATCGGCCCGGAATTCCAATTTCCCGGCTTTAAACTCCCGGATCGCGCCGGTTAAATCCGTCGTCACCGTACCCCCTTTCGGCGAGGGCATCAAGCCGCGAGGCCCCAATTGACGACCCAATCTCGCCACCTTCGGCATCATATCGGGAGTCGCGATCAACACCTCGAAATCCATCATTCCCTTCGAGATCTCTTCGATTAACTCCTCCGAACCGACGATATCCGCGCCCGCGTTCGTCGCTTCCGCGACCTGTTCCCCGCGGGTGATGACAGCCACCCGAACCGTTCTCCCGGTTCCCTTGGGTAAACTCACCGTCGTTCTCAATTGCTGGTCGGTATATTTTGGATCTATCCCTAGACGGATGTGCGCTTCCGCCGTTTCATCGAATTTCGCCGTCGCGATGTCTTTGAGTAAAGTCAGCGCCTCTAAGGGTTCGTAGGCCCGATCTTCCACTTTCGCCCGCGCGTCGCGCAGACGGCGGGAAACTTTTTTCGCCATGTTTGTCTCTCCTTGGGTACTAGCGAAGCCACGCTTCTCCCCGAAATGAATAATTAGTCTTTAACCTGAATTCCCATGTTTTTCGCCGTTCCCGCCACGATTTTCATCGCCGCGTCGATATCGTTGGCGTTGAGGTCGGGCATTTTCGTTTGGGCGATCTCCCGTAATTGGTCGCGGGTGATGCTGGCGACGATTTTCTTGTTCGGTTCGTTCGATCCCCGTTCCACGCCGGCCGCTTTGCGAATCAGAACGGAAGCCGGGGGGGTTTTGAGAATAAAGGTGAAACTCCGATCCTCGAATACCGAGATCTCGACCGGGATGATCATCCCCGCTTGATCGGCGGTTTTGGCGTTGTAATCCTTACAGAACGCCATAATATTGACCCCGTGTTGACCCAGCGCGGGGCCGACGGGAGGGGCCGGGTTCGCTTTCCCCGCGGGCAAAGCGAGTTTGATAATCGCGACGATTTTTTTGGCCATGATGTAGCTCTTAGCTTTGTTTTTCTACTTGATTGAACTCCAGTTCGACTGGCGTATCCCGCCCGAAAATGGAGAGGAGGGCTTTGAGTTTTCCCCGTTCCGGGCTAACCTCGATCACGTCACCCTCGAAGTCTTTGAACGGCCCGGACAGGACGAGGACTCGATCGCCGACCTCCATGTCGATCTTGACCACCGGCTCCTGTATCTGTGCCTGTTTAAAGATCCGTTCCACTTCCGAGGGACTCAGAGGCAGGGGTTTGACGTGTCCCCGACCCCGACCGTAGTGGCGCTTCTGCTCGGCTCCCACGAAGTTAATGACGTGGGGCGTGTTTTTCACCACCTGCCAAGCGTCATCGTCCATGATCATGCGGATGAGGACGTAGCCGGGAAAGACCTTTTCTTCCCCGTGTTGCCGCGATCCGTCCTTGCGGACTTTGACCGTCGCTGATTGGGGGATCTGAACCTGTAAGATCCGATCGGCCACGTCCAGCGTGTGGATACGCTGTTCCAAGTTGGTCTTGACGCGTTTCTCGCATCCAGAAGCGACCTGTACCGCGTACCAGCGGGCTTTTTTCGCGTTTTCCGCCGCGTTTTCCGCGCCGAGATCGGGATCTTCGGTTAACCGCTCTTCTTCTAGACTCATAGGAACACCTTGCTCGCACCCCAAGTAAAGAATTTATCGATGAGATAGATGAGGGTGGCCACGAGAGTCACCATCAACATTACCGCCGCCGATTCACTCAACAATTGCTGGCGGGAAGGCCAGACAATTTTAGCGAGTTCTTCTTTGGTCTCGTTGACAAATTCGTTGACTTGAAAGGGTTTTCCCGCCTCTTTCTTCTCGCTAGTGTCTTTTTTCTCGAGGGTTTCTTTTTTGGCCACGATCGATAGTCCTTCTGTTGATGATAAAGCTATTAATAACTTATCACTCGCGCCCCAATCGCGGACACCATCCCTATTCCGAGGATTCGAGCTATTGGTTGGGTTTGCCCAAACGCGCCCTGGAGGACTTGAACCCCCGACATCAGGTTTTGGAGACCTGCGTTCTACCAACTGAACTAAGAGCGCACGTTCGCTACTTTCATTTTAGTATAGCGTGGTTTGTGACCACTTAGCTCGAAAGGGGAGGATACCGCTCTCGGAACATTACAGGGGACGATCGAAACGTTCTTGAACCCGCGTGGCTTTGCCGACCCGATCGCGGAGGTAGTACAGTTTGGCCCTGCGTACCTTACCCCGACGGATGACTTTGATACTGGCGATCCGGGGCGAGTGGAGGAGGAAAACCCTCTCGACTCCTACCCCTTGAAAGATTTTCCGGACGGTGATCGTCTCGTTGATGCCGCCGTTGCGTTTGGCGATGACGATCCCCTCGTAGGGCTGAATCCGTTCTTTATCTCCCTCGACGATCCGCACCCCGACCTTCACCGTGTCACCGACATGGATCGTGGGCAGATCGCTTTTGAGAAACTCGGATTCGATCGATCTGATAATCTCTTCCGCGTTCATCGTTTCTCGTAAAACTCACAATTTTTTACTATACCGTATTAACCGATCGATGAATAGGGGGGAGGGGAATTTTTTTTCGGGGGCGGGAGGCGAGGGAGGTGAAAGGGTAATAGGGTAAAGGTGAAAGGATGAAGAAAGCTTTTTTCCCTTACCCCCGCACGATCTCCCCGTCTCCCTATCCCCCCATCTCCCCATCCCCGCCGGCGGGCAACAATTCCGGGGCGGAAAACTGTATACTCGTGTGAAAAACCGTTAACCTGACTTGTCGATCGAACGCGTGGAGTAGTTATGTACATTGTCCAGATTGCCTCGGAATGCGCCCCCGTGATTAAAGCCGGGGGGCTAGGGGACGTGGTTTACGGACTGAGTAGAGAGTTAGAGATCCGGGGGCATTGCGTCGAGATCATCCTGCCGATGTACGATTGTATGCGCTACGACCAGATCTGGGGTCTACACGAGGCCTATCGCGATCTCTGGGTTCCCTGGTACGGTGGGGCGATTCATTGTAACGTGTTCTGCGGGTGGGTACACGGTCGTCTGTGTTTCTTTATCCAGCCGAATTCCGGGGATAATTTCTTTAATCGCGGGGTTTATTACGGTTGTAACGACGATAATATGCGTTTCGCCTTTTTTAGCAAGGCGGCTTTAGAATTTTTACTGAAAAGCAATAAACGTCCCGATGTGATTCACTGCCACGACTGGCAGACCGGTCTCGTCGCCCCCCTTCTTTTCGAGATCTACAAACATCACGGGATGTGGGCCCAGCGACTCCTGTACACGATTCACAATTTCAAACACCAGGGATTCGGCGGCCCGGAAATTTTGCACGCGACGGGATTGTATAACGAGGGATATTACTTCAGTTATTCCCGAATGCGGGATAATTTCAATCCTTTCGTGCTGAATTTCATGAAAGGGGGCATCGTTTTCTCGAATTATTTCAATACGGTATCGCCCCATCACGCGTGGGAGGCCCATCACACCGATGTTAGCTACGGGTTAGGTCACACCATCCACCAGCACCAGCACAAATTCACGGGGATTCTCAACGGTCTCGATTATAATGTCTGGAATCCGGAGAGCGATCGCTTTATTCCCGCGCCTTACGGGGTCGATAGTTTCTCGGAAAAAGCCCGCGATAAAAAAGCCCTGCGGGAAAGACTCTGGTTACGCGACGCTCCCGAAAAACCCCTCGTTTGTTACGTGGGACGTTTGGACGACCAGAAAGGGGTGCATCTCGTCCATCACGCTATCTACTACACGCTCGCGCGCGGCGGTCAGTTCGTCCTGTTGGGTTCGGCGACGGAAGCGCTGATTAATACTTGGTTCTGGCACGAGAAAAACCATCTCAATAGTAATCCCGACGTACATATCGAGTTGGGCTTTAACGAGGAGTTATCCCACCTGATCTACGCGGGTTCGGATATGATCGTCGTGCCGAGTAATTTCGAGCCTTGCGGACTGACGCAGATGATCGGTTTACGCTACGGGACGGTTCCGATCGTGCGCGGGGTTGGCGGTCTGGTGAACACGGTGTTCGATTACGATTACGACCAGAATCACGCCCCCGAAGACCGTAACGGTTTTGTTTTCTACGAGACGGATACTAACGCGCTAGAATCGGCCATGGGACGCGCCTTCGAGCTTTGGTACACCCAGCCCGAAAAATTCCAAAAACTCGCCATCCGCTGCATGGAATACGATTATTCTTGGCACGACCCCGGCGAAGAGTACGTGAAATTGTACGATTTAATCCGCCACAAGTAGAAATTGTGACGGGCGGCCGCGCTATTTCTCGCTCCGGCCGCTAGAATTGCGCTCGAAACCGTTTTTCGAGAAGTTCAGGATGTCAATGCAACGCTCGATCGCCGCTTCGGGAATCTGTCTCGCTCTCGGCCTGTCCGGGGGGTCTCTCGCGAGTTCGGCGAATGCGGCAGTTATTGACCTGAATGTTAACGGCGAGTATACCGGTTGAGGGGTCGCTCCCGACCCGATCGCTAACACGTTCTGGAACAACGTGGGTTTAGGTTCCGTTAGCGATTTACGATTCTCTAACGGGACGACCTCTCCCGCGAGTATCTCGTCGAGTGGCTTCACGGGAACGTTCAGTAATCTGGTGCCGAAGAATAATCCCCTACCGAACGCGCTATTAGGAACCCGACCGATTAAAAATGAGGGTGATACCACGGCCGCGACCGTCACCCTCGCGGGATTAACTCCCAACGGCAGATACGACCTCTACGCGTACACGGGTTACTATAGCGCTCTCTTTTCTGTCGGTTCGATTAGCGGGACGGCAACGGGCGAAGGATTTGCGGAAAATAACCCGTTGAACTGGATTGAAGGGAGGCAATACGCTAAACTATCCTCGATCGCCGCCGATAATAGCGGTTCTCTAACTCTGACGGTAGCGGGCATTACTCCTAATCCTATAGGAATCGGGACTGTAGGGCTGTTCTTAACCGGGAAACGCCGGGGGAGAAAGAGATAAACGGCCCGATCGGCCTGGAGACATTGCCGAACCTCCCGCGCGATCGCCGTCAGTACCTCGTCAAGATCCGGGGATTGCCGTACCCGTAGGGCGATTTCCGCGACGATCGAGGCCCGTTGTTTCGATCGCGAGAGTTGTCGCGCGATCTCTTATCTATCGAATGCCGGCACACGGGGAAACCGACGTTAGGTCGCCCTTCACGAGATAGTCGGCCGCTCCCGATTTCAGGTCCCGTACCGCCTCCCGTTCGTCTCCCCGTCCCGTGACGACGATGACCCCTCTTTTTTCCGATCGAAGTTCTGTATTCCCGGTTACACGAGCTTTTTGGCTCGCTGGTCCGCCTATCCGATCCCCCTGCCAACGATCGACATCGAAAAAACACGCGTTCGTCATATCGGTAAAGTACCCTGAGCGTATGGATAAGAGACGCGATCCATGAGCCGACTACCCAAAGATCTACTCATCGGTAGATTCGTTCAATTACGAGCGAATGTTCGATTAAAAGTTTGCCATCACGGGGGAACCGATCCCGCGATGGTCTTTCTGCACGGGGGACTGGGAAATCGCTTTAACTGGCGCGATCAGTACGAGTATTTCGCCGATCGAGGGCGGGAGGTTCTCGTGTACGATCTCGCGGGTCACGGCGATTCTACCCCTTACCATCGCTATTCCCTGGGGCGACACTGCCGGGATCTCACCCGTCTCCTCCAAAAATACGGCATCCGCGAACCCATTCTCTGCTGTCATAGCTACGGGGTTCCCTTGGGCTTGGAGTGGGCGAATCGCAACGAGGTCAAGGGGATGGTATTGGTCGCGGGGGGAACCCACGATCTCGACCCGTGGTGGGAGATTCCCATGATGAAGGCGCTGAAGTGGGTGGGACGACATCTTTTTCATCTGCCGGGCCTGCAATCTCTGAGTAATGCCGTCTCGACCACCTATCGCGACCCGCGCCTCGATCGCTTTTTCCGAGAGAGTCCGATCCCGAAAGACATTCACGCGTATGACGCGCTGGAAATTTTCCAGGGTTATAATTTTTTCGATCGCTATCCGGACAGCCTTGTTTTTCAAATTCCGGTACTCGCGATCACGGGGGGAAACGATCCCTCTTTCTCGAAAGATATGGGGGACGATCTCGTGAGTCATTTTCAACGGGGGCAACATTTACATTTACCGTCAGCGGGTCATTTACTGATAGCCGAACAAGCCGAACAAGTGAACGCCGCGATCGATCGTTGGGTATCTACTTTATGAAAATTAACTGGAAATCGCTCCTCGGAATCGGCGCGCTGACAGTCACCCTTCTAGCCGGCACGGGCTATTGGTACGTGTTCGTAGCGGGCGCGCCGCAACTCGATCGCCCCGACACGTCCGCGCGGGGGACGGGACTGGATTTTCAAATGAAAAGTTTTTCGAGTGCGGCGATGGGAACGACCCGACAGTACGGCTTGATTCTCCCCCGCGATTACGACAAAAACCCCAAAAAACGTTACCCGGTGATTTTTTTCCTCCACGGGGGACACGACAATCAACGCGCCTGGGTGGATAAATACGGACTGATCCCCGTTTTGAATCAACTGTACGACGAGGGTAAACTGCCCGAAGCGATTATTATCACCCCGGACGGGAACGATAAACGGGGGTCGAGTCCCCTATTCGATCCCGATTATTATGACGGGCCGAACGGGAAAATCGGCACGTTAATCGGCTCGGAGTTGGTAAAAGAAGTAAAATACCGCTATCGTACCTACGACGATCCCCGACTCTGGGCGATCGGTGGTTTATCCTCCGGCGGATGGGGCGCGGTGAATATCGGTTTGAAAAATTTAAATCATTTCTGCGTCCTGTTCAGCCATCTCGGTTATTTTACCGACGATAGCGGCCCCGCCAACAGCCCGATCGATTTCGTGCGGACGATTCCCAAGGCGAAACTACAATGCGCGCGGATCTATATCGACGCGGGACAGGCCGATCCCGATTTCCTCGCCGATAGTCAACGCTTTCATCAGATTCTCGATAAATTAGGGGTGCAGAATGTTTTCTACGCTTTCCCCGGCGGTCACGGGATCAGCGGGCCCGATTACGGGTGGAACTATATACACAAACATTCTTTCGATTCTTTAACCTACGTGGGACGACAATTTAAACAGGCGTTACAACAATAGATAGGAAGTTAACTATTCGTTCCAACCCCCGTGTTATCGAAAAGGACTGTAATCGGCATTCGGGCGACCGCGCTATTAACGGCGATCGTCGGCATTATCAATGTATTTTCGGCGGTCACTCCCGGTTTAGCGGATCGGATCGCCCGGATCGATGGAATTTTCTCGATCGAGGTACGTCATTACGGGCATCTCTTCGCGGCGTTAAGCGGCTTTTTTCTCCTGACCCTCGCGCTCAATTTATCGCGCAGAAAACGACTAGCGTGGTTACTCACGGTTATTCTCCTCATTATCTCGATTCTCTCCCATTTAGTCAAAGGATTGGACGTGGAGGAGGGGCTAATTTCCGGGGTACTGTTAATCCAGTTACTCTTACTGCGAAAAGCGTTCACAGCCCGATCGGACCGTCCCTCGATCGCCCAAGGGGTTCGCGTCTTAATCGGCGCTTTATTCTTTACTATCGCCTACGGGACGGTGGGATTCTACCTTCTCGATACCCACTATCACATCAATTACAATTTTTTCGAGGCGCTACAACAAACCCTCGCCATGTTTTTCACCGAGGATAACGCGGGACTCAGCCCGAAAACCCGTTTCGGACAGTTTTTCGCGGATTCCATCTATATCATCGGCGCGGTTACTTCACTCTACGCTCTTTTTACCCTTTTCCGTCCCGTGATCCTTCACGATTCACCCGCTACGAGAATTCAAAGAGAGAGGGCGAAAGATATCGCGGAAAAATACGGGCGATCTTCCCTCGCTCGATTCACTCTTTTCGAGGATAAATTTTATTTTTTTAGCCCTTCCGGTCAAAGTTTTATCGCCTACGTTCCCAAAGGACGCGGGGCGATCGCCCTCGGCGATCCGATCGGCCCGGATAACGAACGACAAGAAACGATTACCGCGTTCGTTCAATTCTGTCAAGAAAACGATTGGTATCCCGCCTTCTATCAAGTGCTTCCGGACGATCTGGAACTGTACCGGAGGACGGGGTTTCAGACTTTAAAAATCGGCGAGGAAGCGATTATCGATCTAAAAGAATTTAGTTTACAGGGCAAATCGAATAAAAACCAGCGTAACATCATTAACCGCTTTACCAAACAGGGTAACGCGGTTCGATTTTACGATCCCCCGATCGCCGATGAGATCCTATCCCGTTTAAAAGTGGTTAGCGATGAATGGTTACAAACCGTGCGGGGATCGGAAAAAAAATTCTCTCTAGGCTGGTTTAATCATGAATACTTGAAAGATTGTTCGATCGCCACGGTGGAAACAGCGGGAGGGGAAATAATCGCTTTCGCGAACGTGGTTCCCGAATATCAACTGAACGAGATCACGATCGATCTCATGCGATTTAAAAAAGATCTCGAAAGCGGGACGATGGAATTCTTGATTTTGTCGATGTTGCAGAATTTCAAAGAAAAAGGCTACGATAGCTTTAACTTCGGACTGTCCGCGCTCGCGGGAGTCGGCGAAACCCCGAACGCGAACCGATTGGAAAAAGTTCTCGCTTATTTATATAAACATTTAAACCAGTTTTATAACTTTCAAGGATTACATACCTATAAAGCGAAGTTTCATCCCCGTTGGGAACCGCGCTATCTGATCTATCCGAGTCATCGGGTTTTACCGGAAGTGGTCGTCGCGTTAATCCGGGCCGATTCCGGCGATCGACTGCTAGATTATTTTAAACCGGGTTCGTAAATGCCGTCATCGCCTACCGTTTTTTCGATCGATAGACGATAGCCGCTATCCCCTTTACCGAAACTTCCGTTCCGACTCTGGAATCGGCACATCGTTAATACTCGCGAAACGACGCATCATTAAACCGTTTTCCGCGAACTCCCAATTTTCATTGCCGTAGGAACGATACCAGAAACCCGAATCATCGTGCCACTCGTACTCGAACCGCACCGCGATCCGATTCTCCAGAAAACACCACAGTTCTTTTTTCAAACGATAATCCAATTCTTTCGCCCATTTCCGTTTCAAAAACTCTTTAATCGCCGCCCGTCCGCTGAAAAACTCCGCCCGGTTGCGCCACTCGGAATTTTCGGTGTAGGCTAGGGCGACCCGTTCCGGATCGCGGGTATTCCAGGCATCTTCGGCCGCTTGTACCTTCGCTCTAGCGGTTTCTAGCGTGAACGGGGGAAAAGGCGGTTTACTTTCCATAAAAATTCCTCGATTACCGTTTATACCGATTGATTACAGCGCGAATCGCGACCGGGGGGTTCGATCGAAATCCTTAAATTTCCGAAAAGCGTCGCGTTTTTCGGTGGGTTACGCTTTGCTAACTCACCCTACGATAAATTCTCCTACAAATGCCCAGTTTTGACGTAAATTAGGCAACCTTCCCGACTGAAGGGAGTATGACGACTACCGGCCGGATTCCGAATCCAGGTTCCTTTCGGATAGCTACCGAACTCGTCTTCAAAAACTCCCTCTAAAACAAAAATCTCCTCCCCTCCCGGATGTCCGTGAGATTGAAAGTAAGTACCGCTTTCCCAGCGTACTAACGCGATATTCTCCGTTTTATAAGCGTGAAGCGGCAAAACCTCCAATCCCTCCACCAATCCGGGAACCCAAAGCGCCCGCGTGGTGTCGATCGATACCCGTTGGCGATCGTCCGGCGACATCTGCCATAATTTGACCAGTATCGTGCAACCCTCCCGACTAAACGGGCTGTGCGTCGAACCGACCGGATTTCGTATATAGGTTCCCGCGGGATAATCCCCGTTCTCATCGGAAAAAACGCCTTCCAGTACGAAAAATTCCTCGCCTCCCCCGTGCGTGTGCGCCGAGAAATGGCTATTCGCCTCGTAACGCACGATCGAGGTCGCCCGCGCCACTTCCTCCCCGTCCCGTTCCAACATTCGCCGTCGTACCCCCACCAGGGGAGAATCGATCCAGGGGAGTTCCTCGCTAGATACCACGACCCTCTGACTAAAATCCGCATGAAGTTTCATAATTTCCTCTAAAATACTAGAATACAGCGATTTCATTGCCCATAAAAACCTATAGAGGCTTGTTTACCCCCGATTACTGACTCCTGACTCCTGACTCCTGACTCCTGACTCCACGAGCCATCGCTTCGAGTCTAAAAACGGCGAGAATTCGGGTTCCGACCACCGTAGGGGAAGACCGCCCTCGATTCGGTAGCCTTTTTCCAGATGAAAGCGTAGTAACCGTTCCGCGCCCGCGTATTCGCGAATTTCCGCGCCCTCCCATATTACGGTAGCGGTTCCGGTCAGATAAAGAAGATCGCCTCGATCGAAATCGATAAAAATCAGCCCCGCGCGCGGGTTCAATTGCAGGTTCCCGAAGGTATTGAAATGAAAATTGCCAGAAAAGTCGGGAATCGTTAGGGTTCGGGAATCATCGACGCGAACGAAACCAGGATTCCCCCCGCGATGGGAAACGTCCACTCCCCGCGCGGCCGATTCGTTCCGATAAGCGGTCGCGATAAAAAAGGTATCGGCCGCGGTGATCATCGCGCGTTCCCGTTCCCCGAAATTTTCGACCCGATAGACGGGTTTCGGTGATTCCGATTCGTTTTCCCATAACTCGAACGCCCGCGCTTGAATATACTGCGGACAGTTGCCGAAACTTTGCCCGACTTGTACCTCGAATCCATCCGCGGATAGATTTCTGATCGTTCCGTTTAAACGATTCCGGCGACGGGTGTGTAATTCAATGCCGAGAAGGCCGATATCCCCGCCATTTTCCAGATTTTCCGCCAGAGGATCGCCGGAAAGCGGCATCTTCATCACCCGCAACGTTCGATCGTCCGGTGACGAGAGAAAGCCCGGTTTCCCCACCAGAATCGAAGCCCAGGGATGCCCGTCCGCGTCCACCGTCCCCACCAGTATATAGGGCAGTTGAGAATAGAACTGTCGGTGTTGTTCGGGGAGATATTCGCGGATTACCCGTCGTCCTTGCCTATCCATGCGCTCCCGCAGTCCGAAGCGCTCCTGTATCGCCAATTCCCCCGCGTGAAAGGGCGATTCCTCCCGCTCCCATCCCGGATTATTTGCCATAGTTATATGCCTCGCGTGGAAATTCGATATTTTCGTTGATAAAGGAGTCAAGAATCTTTAAATTCGAGTTTTCAGGTATTTTGGACTGTTTATTAACGATTTACTGACTCCTGACTCCTGACTCCTGACTCCTGACTCCCCCGCACTTACAATCCCGCCATCGGCACGTAACCGGGAAGTTGTTTGATCCGATCGATCCAGGCGACTACATTGGGATAGGGAGCGAGATCGATCTTGCCGTCCCCCGAAAGAGCCACGTAGGGAAAAACGGCGATATCGGCGATAGTCGGTCGATCGAACTCTAACCACTCCCGATCGCTAAGATGCTTATCCAGTAACGTCAGAATATACTCGGCTTTCTGGTAGGCCCGATCGATATCGATACCCGTCGCACCGAAAAGATGGTACAGCCGCGCGCTTTCCGGCCCCTGACGGATTTCTCCCGCGGTCGTCGATAACCAACGAACCACGCGCGCGAGGGGTAACGGTTCGAGAGCCAGCCAGCGATCGCCCCCGTATTGCCCCGCTAGATAGACTAAAATCGCCTGAGCGTCCGCTAATCGCGTATCCCCATCTATCAATAGAGGAACCTGTCCGAAAGGATTTAAAGCGAGGTATTCCGGCGATTTGTGTTCCCCTTTCATCAGATCCACCCGAATCCATTCGTATTCGAGGTTTAAAAGCTCCAAGAAAAGGCGAACTTTATAGCTATTGCCCGATAATTCGTGTCCGTAGAGTTTAATCATTGTTTTGGCTCCTTTTAAGTTTACTTTTGTTTGAAAGGCTCTAAATCTAGAATTCGAGCATCGATCCCCGCGACCGCGGAATCACCGTCTCTCCCTTACCGGCGAACATTCGCGCCAGCCGAACCCCCATCCGTCCCGTACCCGAAATCCCGATCGTTGTCATTATTCTAACTTCCTACTAATTGGATGTTTAACGGGTAAAAAAATTAGCCTTTGACCAAACGGACTAACTGTTCGATCGTCTCGTGCAGTTGGGGCGCTCCCCTCTGAACCCTGGCGACTAACATACCGCCCTCTAGGCTTCCGAAGATCAGCGAGGCCATCGCCCGCGTCTCGCCGGCGAAACGGAAACTCCCGTCCTGACGGCCCGATTCTAGTAGTCTCTCTAGCCGTTCCTCGTTCGCCTCGTAGAAACCCCGGACGCGCTCGATCGAGGGATGGTTCAGGCTGGCCAACTCCGCTCCCAACATGGCGCAGAGACAGGCTTTATCGCCGTCGCCACTGCCGAGGGTGGCCGTGAACAGACCGCAGTAACGCCGCAGTTTCCCCTCCGGGGAATCGCCCGAATCCCAGATCCCGTCCACGACACGCAGAAATCGACCGTTATATCGATCGAGTAGGGCGGCCAGTAAATCGTCCTTTTTCGGGAAATGGGTGTGAATACTGGCTTTCCGAATGCCCACGCGCTCGCTGATGTCCTGATAGCTCATCCCGTTCACGCCGACGCGTTGGATAAGCTCTTGCGCCACATCGAGGATCTGGGTTTTGGTGTCTGTCTGTTTCATAACACCATCCTACCTACTGATAGGTAAAGTGTCAAGGGGGCGATCGAAAAAAATAGTTGACGGGAAACCGACGGGTTACAAGCCCCCCTTTGGAAGAGAAAAGTTTGTGGAGGGAAGCTCCGACTCGGGACAAAAACCCACCTCCCGCCTCCCGCCCCCTCTGACCTCCGGCTCCCCGTTCCCCGCCTCCCGCTCCCCACTCCCCTTTTTTGCTATACTGGCAACTGTAACTAGGTAGACATCCCGACTACCTACCCCATCACTAAAACCTTTAGGGAAGTGGGTTCCGCCCGCTTTTTTTATTGCCCGTCAATATGACTCACCCTCTGATCCCCGCCCTGTTCGAGATAGCCAACCCCATCGCCCGCGACCTAGGACTGGAAATTGTCGAGATCGTTTTTCAAACCAATAAACGGCCTCCCGTCCTGCGCGTCGATATCCGGAACCTCGACAGCGATACCGGGTTAGAGGACTGCGAGAAAATGAGTCGCGCTTTAGAAACCGCCCTAGACAGCGCGGAGATCTTGCCGGGGGCTTACGTGTTAGAGATCTCTAGCCCCGGCATCTCCCGGCAACTGACCACCGATCGAGAATTTACCACCTTTAAAGGATTTGCGGTGATCGTCACGACGCGAGAGGAAGACGGGGGAACCAAAGAGTGGCGGGGAAAACTGCAAGGAAGGGACGAGGGAACGATTTATCTCAACCAAAAAGGACGGGCGCTCGAACTGGCCCGTCCCTCGATCGTCAGCGTGCGATTGGACGATCGACGCTAAACCAATTGAATACCGCTCGTAAGGAGAGAAATAAGAGATGGCACTCGTTAATTTGCCCGGTTTAAAAGACATGATCGAGGAGATCAGTCAACGGCACAGTTTACCGAAAAGCGCGGTACAGGAAGCCCTTCGGGAAGCTTTACTCAAAGGATACGAGCGCTACCGTCGCGCCCAGAACCTGGAAAAAGCGGCGCAATTTCACGAGGACTACTTCGATAACTTCGACGTGGAACTCGATGTCGAGGAAGAGGGATTCCGGATTCTCTCCACCAAAACCATCGTCGAGGAAGTCACCAACAGCGACCACCACATCGGCCTCAAAGAAGTGCAGGAAGTGGCCGACGAGGCGCAATTAGGCGATGAGGTCGTCCTGGATGTCACCCCGGATCAGAAAGAATTCGGCCGGATGGCCGCGATCCAAACCAAACAGGTTCTCCTGCAAAAACTCCGCGACGGCCAGCGGAAACTGATTCAGGAGGAATTCCAAGACCTAGAAAACACCGTTTTACAGGCGCGCGTCACCCGCTTCGAGCGCCAGGCGGTGATCGTCATGGTACAGAGCGCCTACGGACAGCCGGAAGTGGAAGCCGAGTTACCCAAACGCGAACAACTCCCCAACGATAGTTATCGGGCCAACACCACCTTTAAAGTCCTGCTGAAAAAAGTGCGCGAGGGATCGCATCGCGGGCCGCAGTTAATCGTGTCCCGGGCCGCGGCCGGTCTCGTCGTCTACCTGTTCGCCAACGAGGTGCCGGAAATCGAGGAGGAAATCGTCCGGATCGTCGCCGTGGCGCGGGAGGCCAATCCCCCCTCGCGTCACGTCGGCGCGCGCACGAAAATCGCCGTCGATACCCTAGAACGCGACGTCGATCCCGTGGGTGCCTGTATCGGCGCGCGGGGATCGCGGATTCAGGCGGTAGTTAACGAACTCCGCGGCGAAAAAATCGACGTGATCCGCTGGTCGCCCGATCCCGCCACCTATATCGCCAACGCGCTCAGTCCGGCGCGGGTCGATCGGGTGTTATTGACCAACGCCGACGAACGACAGGCGTTAGTGTTGGTGGCCGAGGATCAGTTGAGTTTGGCGATCGGGAAAGAGGGTCAGAACGTCCGTCTCGCCGCGCGATTGACCGGCTGGAAGATCGATATCAAGGACATCGCTAAATATAATCCCGACGCGGTGGAAGCCCCGATCGACCCGGACGGCCCGGATAGCGATCTAGAATCGGAATGAAACGGGCGATCGGTTATCGACGGTGCGCGAGTTGTCGCCGGGTCGGTCCGAAAGAGTCCTTCTGGCGGATCGTCCGGGTACATCCATCGCGACAGGTACAATTGGATAGCGGCATGGGGCGATCGGCCTATCTTTGCCCCACCGACTCCTGCCTACGACTCGCCAAACAGAAAAATCGCCTCGGTCGCGCCCTGAAGGCCAACGTTCCCGAGTCGCTCTACGAAACGCTCCGCCAACGACTGAGCGACACGGGAACGGGAGAGAAATAAGATTGATGATCGGGGAACAAAATCGTTAGCATAGAAATGGGGAAAACAATTCGGCACTCTCGACACGAAAAAGACAATCCAAAATACTGTAGCTGGGGGATAATGGATGAGTAACACGAAGTTCAGAATTTACGATTTATCAAAAGAATTGAATCTAGACAACAAAGACCTATTGGCGATCTGCGATCGGTTAAATATCGAGTACAAGAGCCACAGTAGCACCATCAGCGAAGAAGATGCCGATCGCGTTAGAGCGAGCGCGGCTAAGTACCGGCCTACCGGTACACCGAAAACCCGTCCGGCGCGGGAAGTCTCTCCCCCCCGTCCGATGCTCGAACGAAAACAACAGATTTTAGCGGTCAAACACCATCGAACCTCCGAGAGCGAGGGACAGCCGGACACGAGACCCGCCCCCCGCGCGCTCATCAATCCTCCCCGTCTTCCCGCTCAACCGCAAACCTCCCCCGTCAGCCCAGTCGTCGGAGTTGTCAACGTGGCCGAAGAGAACAACGGAGTAAATTCCTCCCCTCCCCAGATTTTACCGAAATCTCCCCTAAATCCCCCGAAAACTCCCAGCCGTCCGGACGCGTCCCGAGAAACGGTAGCGCCGATCGCGGAAGAGGCGAAAGTTGCCACGCCTCCCGTCCCGCCCTCGCTCGCCGCCGCCCCCGCCGCCCCGCCCCGTCCTCCCGAATCCCCGAGAAAATCGAGCGCCGCCCCGCCGGTTCCCGCCGGTAACGCCGAGAAACCGCGGCGCGACGGGCGCGAAAAACCCTCCCGCGAAACGGAACGACGGGTAACGGGGGAAAAACCTGAAAAACCGACGTTAACGTTAAAAAGCGACAACAAACCCGCCCGAACCGCCGAACCGGCCAAAGAAGTCCGGCCGACCCCCGAACTCAAGCGCCCGTCGATCCGTCCCGTCGCTCCCGCCAAAACCACGACGGCGGAACCGGGTGCGGCGGCCAGAGGAACCCCCGACGAGTCGGACCGGATCGAGACCCTGGGAACAGACGAACCCTTCAAAATAAAGGTCAAACGTCCCACGTCCCCGATTCGTCCCGGGAAGAAAGCCGGTTGGGAAGAGGAGGAAGAAGAAGAAAGAAAAGCCGTCAAAGTCGCCAAAGGAACGGGCAAAAACAAGCGAAAATCGCAGGTTCTGTTCGAGGATGATGAGGACCTAGACGCGGAACTCAACGCTTCCCTAAATGCGCCGAGTTTCAGCCTCTCGACGGCGCGCCCCCCGAAACCCCCCTCGGCGAAAGCGGCCACCGCCATCACTCCCGCTTCAACGGTACGGGTCAAACGACCGACAAAACCGGATACCGAGCGTCGGAGCGCGAGAGTCGATCGCCGGGAAGTGCAAGAGGAAACCCGTCCGGAGAGCATCGTCCTCGAGGGCAGTCTCACCGTTCGCGATCTGGCGGAAGCCCTGAAAATTCCCGAAACGGAAATTATCAAAATTCTGTTTTTCAAGGGCATGGCGGTCAATATCACCCAAACGCTCGACGTGGACACGATCGAGTTGATCGCGGGGGAACTGGGCGTGACGGTAGAGGCCCCCGGCGAACGCTTCGCCGCGACCAAAACCACGGAAATGCTCGACGAGTCGGATCTGGAAAATCTCCAGCGCCGTCCCCCGGTGGTCACGATCATGGGTCACGTCGATCACGGGAAAACCACCCTCCTCGACTCGATCCGCAAGACCAAAGTGGCCCAGGGAGAAGCCGGCGGGATCACCCAGCATATCGGCGCGTACCACGTCGATGTGGAGCATAACGGCAGACCGGAACAGATCGTCTTCCTCGACACTCCCGGTCACGAAGCCTTTACCGCCATGCGCGCGCGCGGGGCGAGAGTCACCGATATCGCCGTGTTGGTGGTGGCCGCCGATGACGGGGTACAACCGCAAACGCGGGAAGCGATCTCGCACGCGCGGGCGGCGGGAGTGCCGATCGTCGTGGCCATTAACAAGGTCGATAAACCCGACTCTAACCCCGATCGCATTAAACAGGAACTCACCGAACAGGGTCTCGTGGCCGAGGATTGGGGTGGCGAAACGATCATGGTTCCCGTCAGCGCCTTAAGAGGGCAGAATCTCGATAACCTGTTGGAGATGATCCTGCTCGTCTCGGAAGTGGAAGAACTCTCGGCCAACCCCGATCGACTGGCGAAAGGAACGGTCATCGAGGCCAACCTCGATCGGGCCCGCGGGCCGGTCGCCACCCTTCTCGTCCAGAACGGAACGTTGAGAGTCGGCGATTCGATCGTCGCGGGCGCGGTCTTCGGGAAAATCCGGGCGATGATCGACGATCGGGGCGCGAAAGTCGATGCCGCCACCCCGTCCTTCGCCGTCGAGGTCTTGGGATTGAGCGATGTACCCGCCGCCGGGGACGAGTTCGACGTGTACGCGAGCGAGAAAGAAGCCCGAGCGATCGCCGACGAGCGATCGATCGAGCGTCGCAACACCCGACTACAACAGGCCCTATCCTCCCGTCGCGTCAGCCTCAGCACCCTATCGGCCCAAGCCCAAGAAGGACAGCTTAAGGAACTCAACCTCATCCTGAAGGCGGACGTACAGGGGTCGGTGGAAGCCATTCTCGGCTCGCTCCAACAACTGCCGCAGAACGAAGTCCAGATCCGCGTTCTCCTCGCCTCCGCGGGAGAGATTACCGAGACCGACGTGGATCTCGCCGCCGCCAGTGGAGCCGTCATCGTCGGCTTTAACACCACCCTCGCCAGCGGGGCCCGCTCCGCCGCCGATCGGGAGGGCGTGGACGTTCGCGACTACAATATCATCTACAAGCTTCTCGACGACATCCAAGGGGCGATGGAAGGTCTCCTCGATCCCGAAGAGATCGAGGAACCCCTCGGACAAGCCGAAGTGCGCGCCGTCTTCCCCGTCGGTCGCGGGGCCGTCGCCGGTTGTTACGTGCAATCCGGGAAACTGGTACGGAACAAGTTCGCGCGAGTGCGCCGGGGCAAAGAGATTCTCTATCAAGGTGTTCTCGATTCCCTGAAACGGATGAAGGAAGACGCGAGAGAGGTCAACACCGGCTTCGAGTGCGGGGTCGGGATTTCCAAGTTCAACGACTGGAAAGAAGGCGACATTATCGAAGCCTACGATATGGTGATGAAACGTCGTACTTTATCCAGTTAGCGAGAGATAGGGAGATGGGGAGTTTTTCGGGAAAAGGAGAAGGGTAAAAGGGAAAAGGCTACTTCATGATTCCTTCCCTTTCTCCTGACCCCTCCTGCCTCCTGCCTGCAAAATTATGAAATCAGAACCTTTTCTTTGGATTCATCTCGCGGGAATCGCCGCGTTTCCTCTATTTTTACAGATCGCTTGGGTGGGATTGGCGATCGGCGATCCCCTGCCGTTTTTCTGGCCCGAATGGATATTTTTAATCGCGATCGCCGTCGTGCCGATCACCTGGATGCAGTGGGCCCGGCCTTTCGATATTTTCAGCCTGCTGATCGTCGCCCTGAAACCCGATCGCCTCACCCCCGAACAACTGAAAATTCTCTCCCTGTTCAAACGTCCCCGTCACCGAGCGATCACCATTCTCGGAACGGTTTTATTCCTCGCCATCGTCTGGCAGGTGTACCGATACGCGCCCCTCGCCGCCTCGGTCGCCGGATATTTCCCGCAATGGCGATTGTTAGGGCTATCGATCGCCGCTATCGCCTTATTGCTCGCCCATCTCTTCCTACAGGTTCCCCTGAGTGTTCTCGCGGTCTTAGTTACCAACGATCGAACCTGGACGGAGATCGAACCCGTCACGGTCGATCGCATTCTCCAACTCTTTACCCTGTTCGGTCTGAAAGTAAATAAAATCCTCCCACCGATAGAGGCTAATTAACCTTTTCCTCGCTAATGAAGGTGATACCGGTCCATTCCCCTTTCTCGTTGTAGGAACGAACGAGCCTCTGGCGACGGGTGGGGGAGAGTAACCAGCCCATTTCTAACACGAAACGATGACCCGGAACGATTTTCAGGGGAGTATTACAGGAAACGCCATCGGCAAGGAGTAAAACCTGTACCGAGAGCGGACTGTTTTCAAAAAGGAGTCGGGAACCGTCGATCCGGGCGATCGAGGAGATCGAACCATCCCCGAAAGTCAGGGTTTGAGAAAGATGGTTTTCGTCCTGGCGGGCGATCGTTAAACGGGTAGGGAAGGGGGGAGAAGTATACCAGTCGCGACCCGTCGTTTGTGCCTGACCTCGCCACTCGCCGAGTAATTGTTCTACCGTGAGCGGAGATCTTTCTAGTTGCTCCGATCCCGCTAATTTCTCTCGGATTAAGGTTAATTGTGCAAACTCGGAGCGATCGTTAAAAAATTGAACCAATCGCGCCCTTCTTTCCCCGTCGAGCAACCCGAATTCCGCGCCGAACCCCGCGGTAAAGGAACTAAAATAGAGAGAACCCTGTGAGAAAGCCCCCGTTTGGCCGAATAGAATACTTTGATTGAGCGAACTATATTCTAAAATTAAATCTTCGGGAGGGCGATCGGGGTGGAGACGACGAACGACCTGATGGAGTGTTTTTCCCTCGTTCCGACTTTCCAAGGAAACGATCGTCGGGGTATCTTCGAGAAACTCCCCCCGCGGTAACAAACGAGTGAAAGATCCTTGCCATTCACCGAGATTTTTGAAAAGATATTCCCACTGTGAGAGCATAATTTTGACAGCGACTGGAGGCAACGGGACAGGATCGATGGGAAAAATTCGACTCATGCACGCTAAACTACACCGAGTCCGCGTGAGCGCCGCTAATGTTGATTATATCGGGAGTATCACCATCGATCGGGCGTTGCTCGATCGGGTGGGTATCCTGCCGCTAGAAGAGGTCGATATCGTCAACCTCGATAACGGTAAACGTTTCTCTACCTACGTTTTCCCCGGCGAGGAGGGGGAAGTCTGTCCCAACGGAGGCGCCGCCTTACTCTGCCAACCGGGAGACACATTAATTATCTACGCTTACGAGGAGCGCGATCGACAGGACGTTTTAGAAGTCGGACATCTCGCGAAAGTCCTCGTCGCCGACGAACAGAATCGATGTCAGCAGTTTTTCGAGCAAACCCTCATCCCCCGCGCCGACGGACAGGGAGTGGAGTTTTATAGCAAAGAAACGGAGTGATGGGGAGGTGAGGGAGATGAGGAGATGGAGAAAGAATATATATTGTTGTTTCCTCCTGACTCCTGACTCCTGACTCCTGACTCCTGACTCCTGACTCCTACCTCCTGACTCCTGACTCCTACCTCCCGGTGTTTTCCATCGATCGAGGTCAATCGGTTAACTTTCCCGCCATAATAGATAAGTAATGTAAATTTTCTTAAGAAAAACCCCCATGCGTGTAATTCTCATGACCGGAAAAGGGGGCGTGGGGAAAACCTCCGTCGCCGCCGCTACAGGACTCCGTTGCGCTGAACTCGGCTATAAAACGTTAGTTCTCAGTACCGATCCCGCTCACTCGCTCGCGGATAGCTTCGATCTCGAATTAGGTCACGATCCCCGGCTGGTGCGGCCGAACCTCTGGGGGGCGGAACTCGACGCGCTGATGGAACTGGAAGGCAACTGGGGAGCGGTAAAACGGTATATCACGCAGGTATTGCAAGCCAGAGGCTTAGACGGGGTTCAGGCGGAAGAATTGGCGATCTTACCGGGGATGGATGAAATTTTCGGCTTAGTTCGCATGAAACGCCACTACGACGAGGGAACCTACGATGTGCTGATTATCGATTCCGCTCCGACGGGAACGGCTCTACGGTTGCTGAGTCTGCCAGAGGTCAGCGGCTGGTACATGAGAAGATTTTACAAACCGTTACAGGGGATGTCCGTCGCGTTGCGGCCGATCGTCGAGCCGATTTTCCGGCCGATCGCCGGTTTTTCCCTACCCGATAAGGAGGTAATGGACGCTCCCTACGAGTTTTACGAGCAGATCGAGGCGTTAGAGAAGGTTTTGACCGATAATACCCAAACCTCGGTGCGATTGGTGACGAATCCCGAAAAAATGGTGATTAAAGAATCCCTGCGCGCCCACGCTTATCTCAGTCTCTACAATGTCTCGACGGATTTAATTATCGCGAACCGGATTATTCCCGAGGAAGTCACCGATCCTTTCTTCCAACGCTGGAAAGACAATCAAAAAACATATAAAAAGGAAATTCACGATAATTTCCACCCGCTCCCGGTGAAGGAAGTGCCGCTTTATTCGGAGGAAATGTGCGGGATCGACGCGCTGATCCGATTGAAGAATACTCTTTTTCAAGAGGATGAAGATCCGACACAGGTGTATTACCGGGAAACCACGGTTCGCGTGGTTCAGGAGAAGAATAATTATAGTCTGGAGCTATATTTACCCGGTGTACCGAAGGAGCAGGTACAACTGAATAAAACGGGGGACGAGTTGAATATCCGGATCGGCAATCACCGTCGGAATTTGGTATTACCCCAGGCTCTCGCCGCGCTGAATCCCGCGGGCGCGAAAATGGAAGAGGATTACTTGAAAATTCGCTTTCAGGCCGTTTAATCCGACGGTGATCGATTATAAATAGGTGGAGGTCGATCGCAATTCATCGGGGATAGGATGATCGGGGGTGAACTCTAGTATCGTTTCCGAGTGACCGAGATAACCGGAAGCGGCGAAACAGAGTAACATCCGCGATAGGGCGATCCAAACTTCGGGATCGAATTCCCAATCCTCTCCCTTTCTCGCGTGACAGGCGATCGATCTCAGCGCCCAGTAGAAACTGTTGCGGACGATCGAGCCGCCTTTTTTGTAAGCCGGTAGGGATTCAGAATCGATGTAAAGAATATTTTCTCGAACAAACGCTTTCATAAGATTTAGGAGGCAGGGGGCAGGAGGCAGGAGGCAGGAGGCAGGAGGCAGGAGGCAGGAGGCAGGAGGCAGG